>NZ_WMLF01000001.1 GCF_014156695.1 Streptomyces durbertensis
CCGTAGCCGACCTGCCGAGAGGACCCTCCGATGCCCGTCACCCGTACCCGCTTCCGCGCCCGCCGCGTGCCGGGACCGCTTGTCGCACTGGCGACGGCGGCCTCGCTGCTGCTGGCCGGTTGCGGCTACGGTTCGCAGGCCGCGCAGGACGACACCCCTCGGGCCAGCGGGCCGAAGACCGGCGGCCTGGACGAGGTCCGCATCGGCTTCTTCCCGAACGTCACCCACGCCACCGCTCTGGTGGGCCTGGGCTCCGGCGGCCAGATCCAGAAGGAACTCGGCGGCACCCAGGTCAAGCCGTACCTGTTCAACGCCGGGCCCTCGGCCATCGAGGCGTTGAACGCCGGATCGGTCGACCTCACCTGGATCGGCCCGTCGCCGGCCGTCAACGGCTATGTGAAGGCGGGCGGCCGCAACCTGCGGATCGTGGCCGGCGCCACCTCCGGCGGTGCCTCCCTGGTCGTCAACCCCGACCGGGTGAAGTCCGTCGCCGACCTCAAGGGCAAGCGGATCGCCACCCCGCAGCACGGCAACACCCAGGACGTGGCACTGCTGAACTTCCTCTCCGAACGCGGCCACAAGGTCGACCCCGACAGCGGCCGCGGCGACGTCCTTGTCATCCGGCAGGACAACAAGGAGATCCCGACCACCTTCCAGCAGGGCGGCATCGACGGCGCCTGGGTCCCCGAGCCGACCGCGTCCGCCGTGGTCAACAGGGGCGGGAAGGTGCTCGTCGACGAACGCGACCTGTGGGAGGACGGCAGGTTCGTCACCACCCACCTGGTGGCCTCCCAGCGGTTCCTGAAGGAACACCCGGAGGTCGTCGAGGCGGTGGTGCGGGGCGCGCTCCGCACGAACAGCTGGATCACCGACAACCCCGAGCAGGCACGGGGCCAGGTCAATGCCGCGCTGGAACGCCACAGCGGCCGGCCGCTGCCCGACGAGGTGCTGCGCCCGGCGTTCAAGGCCATCGAGGTCACCGACGACCCGCTCGCCTCGACCCTGCGCGAGCAGGCCGAACACGCCCGCACCGCAGGCCTGTTGGGCGAGGCCGACCTCAACGGCATCTACGACCTGCGCATCCTCAACCGGGTCCGGAAGACCGAGGGCCTGCCCCCGGTGGACGACGCCGGCCTCGGCGTCAGTTGAGAACCGACCGCAGCCCCAAGCCCCAGGAGGTGACCCCGATGTCCACGACTCTCCTTTCGACACCGGCCGACGAGCAGGTCGAGGCCGGCTACGCCGCGCGCATCAGCCACGTCTCCAAGTCCTTCGGCAAGGCGGGCCGGCAGCAGCTGGTCCTCGACGACATCAGTGTGGATGTCGCGCCCGGCGAGTTCGTCACCCTGCTCGGCGCCTCCGGGTGCGGCAAGTCCACCCTGCTCAACCTGGTCGCCGGACTCGACAAGCCGACCTCCGGCACCATCGACGTGCCGGGCGGACGCGCCGCGCTGATGTTCCAGGAGCACGCCCTGTTCCCGTGGCTGACCGCCGGCCGCAACATCGAACTCGCCCTGAAGATGCGCGGGTTGCCGAAGTCCGAGCGGCGACAGGAGGCCGAGAGGCTGCTGGAGCTCGTCCGGCTCGGCGGCGCCCACGGCAAGCGGGTGCACGAGCTGTCCGGCGGTATGCGGCAGCGCGTCGCGCTCGCCCGCGCGCTCGCCCAGGACAGCCGGCTGCTGCTGATGGACGAGCCGTTCGCCGCGCTCGACGCCATCACCCGGGACGTGCTGCACGAGGAGCTGACCCGGGTGTGGAGCGAGACGAAGGTCTCGGTCCTGTTCGTGACGCACAACGTGCGGGAGGCGGTGCGACTCGCGCAGCGCGTCGTCCTGCTGTCCTCCCGCCCGGGGCGCGTCGCCCGCGAATGGCGGGTGGACATCCCCCAGCCGCGCCGCATCGAGGACGCCGCGGTGGCGAACCTGTCCATCGAGATCACCGAGCAGCTACGGGGAGAGATCCGCCGCCATGGCCAGCACTGAGACGACAAAGCCGTCCGGCGCGGGACGGGAAGAGCCACCCTCCGAGGACTCGACCGAGCAGCGCTCCGGCAACGACCTGGCGGGGCTGGAGGCCGGCCTCGACGCGTTGGAGAGCCCGACCACCGCCACCCGTACCCCGTTCGGCCGGGTCCTGCTCGGCAAGGCAGTGCCGCCGCTGGTCGCCGTCGCTCTGGTCATCGTGCTGTGGCAGCTGGCGTACTCGCTGAACCTCAAGGAGGACTACCAGCTCCCCAGCCCGCTCCAGGTCGGCGACGCCATCCGCGACCTGTGGCTGAAGGGCACCCTGCTGGACTTCGTGTGGACATCCGTCTCGCGCGGTCTGCTCGGCTTTGTGGTGGCCATCGCGATCGGCACGCCGCTCGGGCTGCTGGTGGCCAAGGTGCGGTTCGTGCGGGCCGCGATCGGGCCGATCCTCACCGGTCTCCAGTCGCTGCCCTCGGTGGCCTGGGTGCCGGCCGCGATCATCTGGTTCGGCCTGACCGACTCGATGATCTACGCGGTGGTGCTGCTGGGCGCGGTGCCCTCGATCGCCAACGGGCTGGTCTCCGGGGTCGACCAGGTGCCGCCGCTGTACCTGCGGGCCGGTCGGGTCATCGGCGCGACGGGCTTCGCGGGAGTGCGGCACGTGCTGCTGCCGGCGGCGCTGCCCGGCTACCTCGCCGGACTCAAGCAGGGCTGGGCGTTCTCCTGGCGGTCGCTGATGGCCGCCGAGATCATCGCCCACTCCCCCGACCTGGGCGCGGGGCTCGGCCAGTTGCTGGAGAACGGACGCACCTATCAGGACATGTCCATGGTGCTCAGTGCCATCCTGCTGATCCTCGTGGTGGGCATCGCCATCGACCTGCTGGTGTTCGCCCCGCTGGAACGACGGGTGCTGCGCAGCCGCGGCCTGCTCGTCAACCGCTGAACCGGCACCCGCCCACGGCACCCACCGACGGCATCCGCACCGGCCCTGGCGGCCGAATCCCGGGCATGCCGCACTTCCCGCGAGGGCCCCGCCCCTCCCCCAGCACCCAGACGGAACACACGGAACACACGGACAGGACCACCATGCGCCACCCAGACAGCCCGGCGCTGCTTGTCGTCGCCCACGGCAGCCGGGACCCCCGCCACGCGGCGACGGTCACCGCGCTGTGCGCGCAGGTGCGGGCGCTGCGGCCCGGGCTGCGGGTCGCGGTCGGCTACCTGGACTTCAACGCGCCCAGCGTGCCGCGTGTCCTGGAACGCCTTCACGCCGAGGGGGTACGCGAGGTGACGGCGGTGCCGCTGCTGCTCACCCGGGCCTTCCACGCCAAGGCCGACATCCCCGCCGTGCTGAGGGAGGCCGGGGCGCGGCTGCCCCGCATGACCGTCCGGCAGGCCGGCGTGCTCGGGCCCGACCGGTTGCTGACGGCGGCGCTTGACCGGCGGCTGGCACAGGCCGGGGTGGCGTCCGGCGAGATCGGCTCGACCGGGGTCGTCCTGGCCTCGGCGGGCTCCACGGACCCGGAGGCGATCGCAGTGATCGCTGAAATCGCGCGGGAGTGGCGGCGTACCACCGGTTGGTGCGCCGTGCGGCCTGCGTTCGCCTCCGCGTCGCCGCCCCACACGGCCGACGCCGTCCGCGCGCTGCGCGCGGAGGGTGTCGGCCGGGTGGCGGTGGCGCCCTACGTCATCGCGCCGGGCCGGCTGCCGGACCGCATCGCGGCCGGCGCCGCCGAGGCGGGGGCCGACGTCCTCGCCCCGGTGCTCGGCGACGCCCCCGAACTGGCCCGCCTGCTCCTCCACCGCTACACCGAGACCGCCCTCGCCGCTCAGCACCCGGCCCTCTGCACTCAGAGCGCGGCCCTCCCCGCCCTCACGGCCTGAGGCGGCCGCCTACCGCGCGGCGGGGCAGCGGGCTGGAGTAGACGACGCTGGTCGTGACGTGGCCGAGGGTTGCTATCCGGCCGGCCACTTCCTCCAGGTGGCGCATGGACCGGGTCGCGACCTTCAGCACAAAGCAGTCCTCGCCGGTGACGTGGTGGGCCTCAAGGATCTCCGGGGTGACGTCCAGCAGGTCGTGCAGCGGCTTGTAGTTCGAGGTGGGATAGCGCAGCCGCACGAAGGCGAGCACGCCGAGCCCCAGCTTCTCGGGCTCCACGACGGCCGCGTAGCCGGTGATCACCCCGCGCTCCTCCAGGCGCCTCACCCGCTCGGTGACCGCGCTGGGCGACATGGAGACCGCGCGGGCCAGCTCCGCGTAGGAGGCCCGGCCGTCGTGCTGGAGCGCGGCGAGCAGACGGCGGTCGGTGTCGTCCAGGGGTTCAGCGGCCATGGCGGCATGATGCCAGGGTTTCCCCGGGACGGGGCCGCTTGCACCGTGGAAGATCCCTGCCCTTCCGGGCACGGCGCCCATAGCCTGCTGATCATGACAACCACAGCCGAGGGCGGTCTCACGGCCGCCGGCTTCTTCGCCGCCCGCCTCGCCTTCCAGACCGACGTGGCCGACGTGCACGCCGCCCTGTCCGGGAACGGCGACCCGGGCTTCGCCCTGGTCGACTCCCGCTCGCAGGAGGCGTGGCGGCAGGGCCGTCTCCCCGGCGCGCTGCATCTGCCCACCGCGGAGATCACCGCGCGCGCCGCCGCGCTGGTGCCCCTCGACCGGCCGGTGGTCACCTACTGCTGGGGCCCCGGCTGCAACGGCGCGACCAGGGCCGCCCTGGAGTTCGCCCGACTCGGCTACCGGGTCCGGGAGATGCTCGGCGGAGTCGAGTACTGGACTCGCGAGGGTCTGCCGGTCGTCACCGACGCGGGGACCGTGAGGCGACCGGTCGATCCGCTGACCGGACCGGCCGCCGACCACTGCGGCTGCTGACGCGAGCTCAGTCCCGGAAGAGGTGGGCGTGTTCGCGGGCCCACTGGGCGAACGTGCGCGGCGGGCGGCCGGTCAGCTCCTGGACCGTCGGCAGCACGGTGTAGGAGATCTCGGGGGCGTTGCCGTGCACCTCGACGAAGAACTCGATCGTCTCCGGCGAGTGCCCCTCCTCCTTCCAGCGTTGCCGGGCCTCGTCCTCGCCGAGTTCCACGTACTCGATCGGGCGGCCGACGGCCTCGGCCAGCACGCGCACCTTCTCCGGGCGGGTCAGCGCCTCGGGGCCGGTGAGGGTGAGGGTGCGTCCCGCGTGCCCGTCCTCGGTGAGGGCGGCCGCGGCGACGGCCGCGATGTCGGCCTCGTGGACCAGCGCGCTGCGGGTGTGGGCGAAGGGCTCGCGGACGACGCCCTCGGCGCGGACGCTGTCGATCCAGTCCCGGATGTTGGCCATGAACTCGACCGGCTGGAGCCGGGTCCAGTGCAGGTCGCTCGCGGCCAGCGCCTCCTCGATCGGCCCCGGGTAGCCGCTCTGCAGCACCGTGACGCGCCGCACCCCGGCGGCCGTCGCCAGGGCGACGAGCCGGGGGCCCGTCTCCAGCGGCGTGTACGCGTCGTCGCCGAAGGTGATCAGGTGGACGCCGGTGACACCGACCAGTGCGGGGGCGACGGTCTCCGGGTCGTTCAGGTCGCCCGCGACCACCTCGACCCCGTCCGGCAGGCCCGCCCGGGCCGGATCGCGGGTCAGCGCCCGCACCGGGTGACCGGCCGCGAGCAGTTCGTCCACCAGGTGGCGGCCGACGGTTCCGGTGGCTCCGGTGACGAGGTAGGTCATGTCTCTCCCTTGGTGCACGTGGTCAACGGTCGCTTCGGCGGCGCTTGCCGCAACACCCCGCACAGTAGGCGGCGTTGCGGACGGTTTCTGTCCGCAGTGCGTCGTTCGCCTTCGGCGATTACGCGGAGAGCGTGCCCTCGCGCCCTCGGACCCGAGTGCGGGGAGAGTGAGGACATGCGACTGCTACTGCTGGGTGGAACGGACTTCGTCGGGCGCGCCATCGCCGAGGAGGCGATGGCCCGGGGCTGGCGGGTGACCGTCTTCAGCCGGGGCAACCGGCCCTCCCCGGAGGGCGCCTCGGCGTTGCTCGGGGACCGCACCCGGCCGGACGGGCTCGCCGCGCTGACGGGCGGCGAGTGGGACGCGGTGGTGGACACCTGGATCGGCGCCCCCAGGGCCGTAGGGGAGTCGGCACGCCTCCTGGCCGGCCGGGTGGGCCACTTCACCTATGTCTCCAGCCGCTCGGTGCATCCGCTGCCGCAACCGCCCGGGGCGGACGAGAACGCGCCCGTGGTCGACGCGGCGCCGGACGCCGGGGAGGGCGACTACGCCCACAACAAGCGCGGTGGCGAGCTGGCCGCCATGGAGGTCTTCGGCGAGGACGCGCTGCTGGTGCGCGCGGGACTGGTGCTGGGCAGGTACGAGAACGCCGGACGGCTGCCGTGGTGGCTGCGGCGCCTCGAACGCGGCGGCCGGGTACTGGCCCCCGGACCGCCGGACCTGCCCCTCCAGTACGTCGACGTGCGCGACCTGGCCGCCTGGACACTCGACCGGGTGGCCGACGGCGCGGGAGGCCCGTACAACGTGGTCTCCCCCTCCGGGCACGCCACAATGGGCGGGCTGCTGGTCGCGTGCGCGCGGGTCACCGGGTCCGACGCCCGGTTGGAGTGGCTGTCGCCCGAGGAGATCGGGGCCTCCGGTCTTGAGCCGTGGCGGGAGCTGCCGATCTACCTGCCGCCTGGTGCGACACACGACTCGCTGCACCGGGCGGACGTCTCCAAGGCCTGCGCCGCCGGGCTGAGTTGCCGGCCCGTCGAGGAGACCGTCGCCGACACCTGGGAGTGGCTGAAGCGCCTGGGGCCCGCCACCGCGGCGGCCACCCGGCCACCGGTGGGTGTGCCGGCGGAGGCGGAGGAGGCGGCGCTGCGACGCTTCCGCCCCTGACACCGGCAGCCGCCCGTCGTCCCCCGGGGGACGACGGGCGGCTGGTTCGACTCTCACCTCTTGTGCGCCGGTGACGGTTCACCGGGGGTTGCCGGCCAACCCCGGCTCAGCCGTCCGCGGCGTCACTCACCGACGCGCAGCAGCAGGTTGGGCGTGCCGTCGCTGGGGTTGCCGATGGCGTCCGGGGTGGCGCCCTCGGTCAGCGCGGTGGCCACGTCGGCCGGGCTGGCCTCCGGGTTGTCCGCCAGGTGCAGCGCGGCGGCGCCGACGACGTGCGGGGTGGCCATCGAGGTGCCGGAGATCGTGCGCACCGCGTCGTCGCCGCCTATCCAGGGAGCGGTGATGTCGGAACCCGGCGCGTAGAGGTCGACGATC
Source organism: Streptomyces durbertensis (assembly GCF_014156695.1). Classification (GTDB taxonomy): domain Bacteria; phylum Actinomycetota; class Actinomycetes; order Streptomycetales; family Streptomycetaceae; genus Streptomyces; species Streptomyces durbertensis. The sequence continues at coordinate 7,208 of NZ_WMLF01000001.1, forward strand.
GCGCCGTGGTTGGAGAAGTCCGACTGCTCGTCGGCCTCGGTGCTGGAGGCGACCGTGATGGCCTCCTCCACGCGGGCCGGCGAGACCTTCGAGGCGTCGCTGGACTCGTTGCCGGCGGCGACCCCGTAGGTGATGCCCGCCTCGATGGACTTGCGGACGGCGGCGTCCAGCGCCTCGTCCGCGCCGCCGCCGAGCGACATGTTCGCCACCGACGGGCCCTCGGCGTTCTCGGTCACCCAGTCGATGCCGGCGATCACACTCTCCGTGGTGCCCGAGCCGTTGTCGTCCAGCACGCGGACCGCCACGATCTTCGCCTTCTTGGCGACGCCGTGCGCGGCGCCGGCGATGGTGCCGGCGACGTGGGTGCCGTGGCCGTTGCCGTCGTCGGCGCTGTCGTCCCCGTCGATGGCGTCGAAGCCGTGCTCCGCGCGGCCCTCGAAGTCCTTGTGGCCGATGTTCACGCCGGTGTCGATGACGTAGGCGGTGACGCCCTCACCGCCGTGGTCGGGGTAGGTGTAGGCGTTGTCGCCCTCGGTCTCCGCCTGGTCGATGCGGTCCAGGCCCCAGGACGGCGGGTTCTGCTGGGTCTCGCTGATGGTGAAGCGCTTGTTCTGCACGACCTTCTCGACCGCCGGGTCGGCGGCCAGGCGGCGGGCCTCGGTCTCGCTGAGCCCCTTGGCGGAGAAGCCGTTGACGGCGGACTCGTAGGTCATGCCGACCTTGCCGCCGTACTTGTCGGCCAGCTTCTCCCCGGAGTCGGCGCTGTTCACCCGGCCGTCCTTGAGCATGACGATGTAGCTGCCGTCGATCGCGCCCTTGGCGCCGGCGCCGTGGACGGTGCCCTCCGCGGGGGAGGCACCGGCCGGCAGGGCCAGCAGGGTTCCACCGGCAGCCACCGCGGTGGCGGCGGTGATGGCCAGGGTGAGACGACGGCGCTTGTTGCGCTTGGTGCGCTGGTGGTTCGCCATGACGAGGGATCCTCCTCGTTTCCGTTTTGTGTGGGGGGCGGGCTGCCACGTGGGGCGGCAGCGTCCGAGCTTGGTCGGGGACCGGGTGCACTCCGGTCCGGACTCGGATGGCTCGCCACCATGACGGACCTGACCGCGCTCGCTCAAGCTCCGCCAGCAGGTGTGACATACGCAACTTCGTTGCGTAACTCCATAGAGCGATAAGGAACTTGAAATCGGACACCTCGGGCGTGTCCCGCTCGGGAACCCCCGAGCGGTCACGAACTGGTCACGCTTTGGCCTACGCCGTCCACTGGGCGAGGGTGGTGACTGTCCGCCAGTTCCGACTGGTGTGCACACGGTCTCCCAGCGCCTTGGAAAGGGCGTCGGCGAGTCGACTTCGCCCCTGTCCGTCCGGATACCACGCGTGGACCTCCCGCCCGAGGACACGGAACTCCTCGTCCCCGAACGCCGACGCGTCCAGCGCGGCCAGGCGTTCACCGTCCGGCGGCGAGTCGAGGAAGTAGACCAACACCCTGGTGGGCTGCTCATCGGCCGCGGGGAAGGGGCGGCGCTTCACGGTCGCCGCCAACTCCGCCCCCGTCCGCACGAGGCAGGGCACCGGGAAACCGAAGCGGGCGGCCAGCGCCGCCTCCAGCATGGCGGCGAGTTCCGACGTCGGGGCGGTGTCCGTGGTGAAGACGAGGTTGCCGCTGGCCAGGTACGTACGGACGTCACGCCAGCCCAGGCCGGCCGCGACCTCCCGCAGGTCGGCCATCGGCACCTTGCGGTGGCCGCCGACGTTGACGCCTCGGAGCAGGGCCGCGTAAGCGGTGACTGTGGTCATCCGCGCAGGCTAGCGCCGACCACCGACAGCCAGGAGGAGCGTCAGGGCCGGGACGGGCGGGTGCGGGCTTCTCCACCGCGTCTGTGGACGACGGTCGTGTCCAGCCCCGTCACGAGACCGGTCGGGCGTCCTGCCAGGCGGACTCGAACTCCTCCCGGTAGGTGTCGAAGAGGCCGCCGTCGTCGTCCTGGGGCCGCCGCTCGGCGGTGCCCTCCGGCGTCTGGCGCAGGCGACGGGCGCCACCCCGCAGCACCAGCACCGGTGCTTCCAGGCCGCGCGCCCGGCGCAGATAGGACTGCACGACGCCGAGCCCGTCGGGGCCGTCGCCGTCCACCAGGTAGGCGGTGAAGCGCGGTGTCTCGTCGAAGACCTGGATCTCCACGGCGCTGGTGTCCCGCACCCGGGCCCGCACCCGGCGCATGTGCAGGATGTTCATCTCCACGGCCCTGCTCATCTCGCCTCTTTTGAGGCCGAGTTCGCGTTCGCGGCGGCGGACGGCGCTGGAGGCGGGGTTGAGGAACAGCAGCCGCATCCGGCAGCCGTCCTCGGCGAGCCGCACCAGCCGGCGGCCCGAGTAGTTCTGCACCAGCAGGTTGAGGCCTATGCCCATCGCGTCGATGCGCCGGGCCCCACCGAACAGGTCCTCGGCCGGCAGCTGCCGTTGGAGCCGGACCCGGTCCCGGTGGACGCCGACCACGTCGGCGAAGCGGTCGCCGACCAACTCCTCCACGGCGTCGACGGGCAGCCGACCGGCGGAGGGCACCTCGCCACCGGCACCCAGCAGTTCGAGCAGGCGCGCCGAGGTTCGTTCGGCCTGGGCGAGCACCGGCGGAGGCAGCGCCCGGTTGCGGGAGACGGCGCTGCGCGCCACCTCCAGTTCGTCCAGCGCCAGTTCGAGCTCCCGGCGCTGCTCGAAGTACGGCTCGTAGCAGGGCCAGTGCTGGACGATCAGTTCGCGCAGCTGCGGCATCGTGAGGAAGGAGAGCAGGTTGTCGTCGGCCGGGTCGAGCACGTAGCCCTTGCGGCGGCTCACCTCCCGTACCGCGACGGCCCGCTGCACCCACTCCTGGCCGGCCGGCCCGGCGGCGGCGATCACCCACTCGTCCCCGTGCACCGGCTCGTAGATCGGTCGCAGCACACCCGCGACCACCGCACGCAGCCGCTGCTCGACGAGGTTGAGCCAGACGTACGCACGGCCGGCGCGCTGCGCCCTGGTGCGCACCTCCGCCCAGGCGTGCGCGTCCCAGTTCAGCTCCACGCCGATCTCCATGGGACGGGCCAGTGACACGGCTCCGGGCAGCGGGTCGGCGGAGCCGGCCCGACCGTTCGCGCCGGCGTCCTCGGGAACACCGTTCTCACCAGGGGGGAGCTCAAGCTCTCCCGAACTCACCTGCACACCGCCTTCCGCCGCCCCCACCGGTCACCGATCCCGATCATGCCGGACCGGGGAAGCCTACTGCGGCTCGTCGAACGTCACAGCAGTATCCCGCATCAACTGCCGTGCTGCCGCGCCTCGTCGGGTGGCAGCAGGAACACGGCGGCGGAGTGCGGCGGCAGGGTCAGCGCCTCGGCGCCCGCGCTCGCGGCGAGCGGCAGCGCGCCCGGCGGCACGGCGGGCGAGGCGATCCCCTCTCCGAGGTTCACCGAGACCGCCAGTACGCCGTGGCGGACGGTGAGGGTGCGGGCCTCCTCGTCGTGGTCGACGTGGGTCGCGGCCAACGGGAGTCCGGGGGCCAGGTGGGTGCGGCGGATGGCGAGCAGGGTGCGGTACCAGTCGAGCAGTTCGGCGTGCGGGGCCCGCGTCGGTTCGGTCCAGTCGAGTACCGAGCGCGCGCGGGTGGCCGGATCCTGTGGGTCGGGCACGGCGTCCGCCGGCCAGCCGTGGTCGGCGAACTCCCTTCTGCGGCCGACTCGTACGGCTTCGGCCAGCTCGGGGTCGGGGTGGTCGGTGAAGTACTGCCACGGCGTGGACGCGCCCCACTCCTCGCCCATGAACAGCATCGGGGTGAACGGCCCGCACAGCACCAGGGCGGCGGCGCAGGCGGCGAGGCCCGGGTCCAGGGCCGGGGTCAGCCGGTCGCCGGTCGCCCGGTTGCCGACCTGGTCGTGGGTCTGCGTGTAGCCGAGCAGCCGGGAAGCCGGTGTGGTGGAGCGGTCGAGCGGACGGCCGTGGCGGCGGCCGCGGAAGGAGGAGTAGGTGCCGGCGTGGAAGAAGCCGTCGGTCAGGGTGCGGGCGAGGGTGGCGAGCGGGGCGCGGGCGAAGTCCGCGTAGTAGCCGTGGGACTCCCCGGTGAGGGCGACGTGCAGCGCGTGGTGGAAGTCGTCGTTCCACTGGGCTTCCAGCCCCAGGCCGTTCTGTTCGCGTGGCGTGCAGGTCAGCGGGTCGTTGCGGTCGGACTCGGCGATGAGGAACAGCGGGCGGCCGAGGTCGGCCGACAGTTCGCCGACGGCGGCGGAGAGTTGGTGGAGGAAGTGTTCGGCGCGGCTGTCGGCGAGCGCGTGTACGGCGTCCAGGCGCAGCCCGTCCAGCCGGTAATCGCGCAGGAAGGCCAGGGCGCTGCCGACGAAGTAGTCGCGGACCTCGTCCGACCCGGGGCCGTCGAGGTTGACCGCCGAGCCCCACGGCGTGTGGTAGCGGTCGGTGAAGTAGGGGCCGAACTCGGGGAGTCGGTTGCCCGAGGGGCCGAGGTGGTTGTGGACGACGTCGAGCACGACGCCCAGGCCGTGGCCGTGGGCGGCGTCGACGAACGCCTTCAGTCCGTCCGGGCCGCCGTAGGGCTCGTGCACGGCCCACGGCGCCACGCCGTCGTATCCCCAGCCGTGCGTTCCGGGAAAGGGGCACACCGGCATCAGCTGCACGTGGCTGACGCCGAGGTCCGCCAGATGGCCCAGACGTTCCGCGGCGGCGGCGAACGTGCCCTCCTCGGTGAACGTGCCGACGTGCAGTTCGTAGAGGACCGCGCCGGTCAGATCGCGTCCCGGCCACGGGTGGTGCCAGTGATGGGCGGTGTGGTCGACGACCGCGCTCAGCCCCTCAGGCCCGTCCGGCTGGCGGCGTGCACGCGGATCGGGCAGCACGGGCCCGTCGTCCAGTACAAAGCCGTAGCGGGCGCCCGCCGTGGCGGCGGCCGTGAGCCGCCACCAGCCGCTCGCGGCCGGGTCGGGGTCCATCGGACGGGTACGGCCGTCGAGCCGGAGCTCGACCTTTCCGGCGTTCGGCGCCCACACCTCGAACAGCATGCGCCCATCGTCCGACGCCGGTGGCCGCTGTGCCAGTAGGCGCTCTCCGGCGCGCCGCCGCCCGGCACTCCTGACGGGGTGCCGGGCGGCGGCTCGTACGGGCGGGCGGCTCGTACCGGCGGGGTGGCTCAGACCATGCAGTAGCGGTGCTGGACGACCGGGTAGCCGGCCCGGGCGAACGCCGCCGCCATGGGGTGGTTGCCCACGTCGGTGGTGGCGGCGATCTCCTGTGCGCCGTGCTGGACCAGCAACCGGGTGCAGTCCACGAGCAGCTCGTGTGCGTAGCCGTTGCCGCGGTGCTCGGGAAGCACCGCGACCAGTCCGACGGCCGGGCCGTTCGGGTTGTGGACGGGGGCGTGGAAGCCGACGAGTTCCCCGTCGGCGGTGTGGGCCGTCCGCCACCAGTCACGCGGCGAGGGACACCAGTTGAGGAACTCCAGCTCCTCGCGGGCGGCGGCGGTCGGGCCGCTCTGGGCGATGGTCCGTCGGTCGTGGGCGTCGAGCGTGCCCTCCTGGACGCGGGTCAGCAGGTCGAGGACAACGGCGTCGTCCGGCACGGGACGGAAATTCAACGTGCCGGTCGGGGAAGGCAGTCCGTTCGCCTCGGTCCACACGTAGCGGTACCGCTCGACGAGCGGGTGGTAACCGGCGCGTTCGGCGGCGCCGATGCGCTTCTCCGCGGCGGCGCGGACCGCCGGGTCGGTGCGCCAGCCGGGCGGCAGGATCAGTTCGAACTCGGGGCGTGCGGGCAGCGCCCGCAGCAGCTGGACGCCGTCCTCCTCGTCGAGGCAGTCGAACCAGTCCAGGATGCGCGGTCGGGTGTCCTCGGGGCCCGCCCACAGCGCGGCCCTGGCGACCACCTCGCCGTCCCGTTCGGCGACAAAGGTCCAGTCGGGGCGGTACTCGCCGCCCTCGGCGACCGTCCCGTAGGCGCGGCCCAGCAGCGGTCGGCCCACCAGGCCGGCGTCGGGCATCGAGGTGAAGACCTCGCGCGCCTCGTTCTCAGCGAGCGCGCGAACGACCAGGTCGGTCAAGGGAGTTCCTTCCGGAAGACATGGGGTGCGCTCCCGGCGGCGACGCCCGGTGGACGGGGAGGGAGCGCGTGCTGTCGCTCCACCTGGCGGTGGAGCGCTGTGTGGCGGAGAACCGCATCGCTCTCGCCTCCTTCCTGGTCCGGCCCGGGCCGCCGTCGGTGGGCGGCACCGACCGCTGATCGGGCGTCGACGCGTCACGGTAGCGGCCGGCCGCGGCCCGCGCACCGGGTTTTCCGCCACCGCGTCCTTCCCCGGTTGGACGGCGAACCAGGGGCGGCCGTCGGGCCGGGTGCGGGCGCAACGGGCCGCCTGGACAGTCGTCGTCGCACGCAGGACAATGTGCTGCCATGACCTCCCTCGATTTCAGCGCACAACCCCCGCGGCTTTCGGACGCCGAGCGGGAGCGTGCGCTGGAGCTGCTGCGGGACGCGGCGGTACGCGGCCGGGTCTCGCAGGACACCTTCGAGGGGCGCGCGGAACTGATCCTCAAGGCGCAGCGCCCGGACGAACTCCACGCGGTGCTGTACGACCTCCGCCCGGTGGGGCAGGCGCGGCCGGCCCGGGAGAACGCGCTGGTGCGGCTGGTCGGTGGAATGGCGCTGCTGCGGGCGAAGCTGCGGCGCGCGTGGCGGGCGGAGGAACTGCCGGAGTTGCAGCTCCCGGCCTCCGGTCCCTACGCGCTCTCCATCGGCCGGGCACCCGGCTCGGTGCTGCGGCTCACCGACCACACGGTCTCCCGCGCGCACGCCCAGGTCCGCTTCACCGGCAACGGCTGGACGTTGCGGGACCTCGGATCCTCCAACGGCACCTGGGTGAACGACCGGCGCATCACCGGTTCGGTGTCGGTGCGTCCGGGCGACCGTGTCAGGTTCGGCCAGGTCGGCTTCCGGCTGACCGCGCCCTGAGGCGCGCCGCCCGGCGGGGGGTCGGGAGGCGAGCGGGGGCGCCCGGTGCCCGGTCAGCGGCGGACGAGCAGGGCGACGGGCGCTCTTCGGGTCAGCTCCCCGAGGGTGACGCGCCCCGCCAGGTCCGGCGCGGACTCCTCGGTGGCCAGCAGGTCGGTCCACCGGCCGTCGGGCAGAGTCAGCGAGGTGCCGCACCAGCCGCCGGCTTCCGCGAGCCGCATACTCAGCCGGGTCGCCACGGTGACCACCGCGCCGGCCCTGGTGAACGCGACGCAGTGCTCGGCGGCCGGTCCGTCGGCGTACAGCGGCTGGTAGTCGCCGCGCTCGTCGAACCACTCGGGCCTCTCGCGACGCAGCCGCAGCGCGGTGCGGGTCAGCGCACGCCGCTCCCCCGGCGCGTCGCCGGCCGGCCGCACCCGGTGCGGGTTGCGGTTGTCGGGGTCGACCAGCGCCCGGTACTCGTCCTCGGTGCCCTGGTAGAGGTCGGGCACGCCGGGCATGGTCAGGTGCAGCAGCCGGCGCCCCAGCGCGCCGGCCCGGAGGTGCGGGGCCAGCTCCTCGGCGAGTGCCGTCACCGCGTCGAAGCCCTGACCGCACAGCGACTTGTCGACAAAACGTTCGACCAGTTCCTCGTGGAGGGTGTCAGGTTCCGTCCAGGTGGTGTGCAGCTTCGCCTCGCGTGCGGCCTTCAACAGGGCGCCGGCCAACCGGTCGCGGTCGGGGACGCCGAGCCCGTAGGCGGTCTGCCAGCCCGTCCAGACGGTGTGCGGATCAAGCGCGGTGGAGCCGTCGTCGGCCGGCCCCGCAGCCGGGCCGGAGACGTCCGCGAGCAGCCGTCGCCACCGCTCCGGGCACTCGGTGAGCACCGCCAGCGCGGCCCGCACGTCGGCGCTGCGCTTGGTGTCGTGGGTGGTGAGCACGGTCTGCCCGTGCGGCCAGTCCCTCCGCTGACGCGCGCAGTACTCGTGGAACTCCGAGGTGCTGACCGCCGGGTGGCCGGGGTCGCCGCCGACCTCGCCGGCCGACAGCAGCGGCGCGTACCGGTAGAAGGCGGTGTCCTCCGCCGACTTGGCCCGCAGCGCGCCCGAGAGCTGGGCGAAGCGGGTCGCGAACTCGCCTTCCTCGCGGAGGAGTCGGACGACCACGTCGACGGCTTCCACCTCGTCGGGCAGGGCCAGCGCGGACCGCGCCTCGTGCGCGGCGCGGGCGAGCAGCCGGGTGCCGTCCCCGGTGTCCGGCGGGGGGTAGGTGCGGTACACCGGCAGCCGCGCCAGCAGGGCGGTCGCCGCCGCGCGCAACGCCGTCGGGGTCAGGTCCAGCTGCCGCAGCTCCGGGTCCGCGTCCCGGCGGGCCAGCGCCACCCGCACCAGCCGGTTCAGCTCGGCGGCGAGCTCGCCGCCGAGCATCTCGTGCGCGGCCCGCAGTTCGGTGGGACGCCACCGCCCTCCGAGATCGTCCGCTGCTCCCGTGAACTCCCGATAGAAATCAGCCAGTTGCGCATGTCCGCCGGGGTCGGTGAACAGGCCGTCCAGGCGGTGCAGCGCGTCGTAGCCGGTGGTGCCGGCCACCGGCCAGGCGGCCGGCAGCTGTTCGGCGGGCGCCAGGATCTTCTCCACGGCCGTCCACGCGCCGCCGGTGCGCTCGGCCAGCAGGCGCAGATAGGCGCCGGGGTCGGCGAGCCCGTCCGGATGGTCGACGCGCAGTCCGTGCACCACACCCTCGGCCAGGAGGTCGAGCAGCAGGCGGTGGGTCGCCTCGAAGACCTCCGGGTCCTCCACCCGCACCGCGATCAGGTCGGAGACGCTGAAGAAGCGGCGGTAGTTGAGCTCCGTGCGGCCCACCCGCCACCAGGCGAGCCGGTAGTGCTGGGCGTCCAGCAGCTCCGGCAGCGGCAGCGACTCCGTTCCCGGGCGGAGGGGGAAGCGGTGCGGGCCGTACACCAGCTCGCCGTCGGCCACCCGCATGGCCGCGGTCTCCCGGCCGACCCGGTCGGCGAGGACCGGCACCAGCAACCGGCCGTCGCCGGCCGTCCAGTCGACGTCGAACCAGCGGGCCGTCTCCGCCTCCGGGCCGTCCCTCAGCAGCAGCCACAGCGCCCGGTTCAGGCGGGCGGGCACCGGAAAGGCCATGTGGTTCGGGACGACGTCCACCACCAGGCCCAGGCCGTGCCGGGCGGCGACGGCGGACAGCTCCCGCAGTCCGTCCTCCCCGCCCAACTCGGCGCGCACCCGCGAGTGGTCGACGACGTCGTAGCCGTGCGTGGAGCCGGGTACGGCCTCGAGCACCGGCGAGAGGTGCAGATGGGAGACGCCGAGGTCGGCGAGACGGGGCACGTCCTCGACGACGGCCGCGAACGGATGGTCGGGTTGCAGCTGGACGCGGTAGGTGGCGGTCGGCACGGGCAGGGGGCGGCGCACAGCACGTGTGGACACCCGAGCATGGTCGACCGGCCCACCGGCGCCGTCAACCGCGCCGGGCCCGTTCGGGCGAGGCACGGCACCCCTTCGGTCCAACCGGCCTCCCTGAGGCGACCCCGCCGACCGGCGGGGTCGGTCTCCTCCCGTCGCCGTACGCGCCGGTAGCAGGCGGCGCCATAGGCTCGGACCGCGGCGCACAACGCCACCCCCCACAGCCCCCGGCCAGGCGACGAGTCACCAACTTCCCGCCTGGCCGGGCCGGCTGACCACGGGACAGGGCGTCGCACCGCACGGGGGCTCTCCTACGGGACCCGTTGCCCGTTCACCAGCGAGCCCGACATGCCGCCCCGGAGGCCGCTCTCACAGCTTCGCTCCCGGTGGTCACACTTAGGGGCGGACGGCCGTACCGAGGACGTGGGCGGCAGCCGGGGACGGAACCCTGGTGGGCGGAAAGGGAAAGTGCTCGATCTCCGTGACGGTGAAACCGGCGGCTGTGATGGCCGACCGGGTGTCGCGTCCGGTGTGGCAGCCGCCGCACAGCCGTGGCCAGAACGTCGCGTCCACGAAAGCCTGAACGCGTCGCATCGCGGCGGTGTCGGCTCGGACGTGCTCGAAGAAGCGCAGTCGTCCGCCGGGGCACAGAACGCGGTGGAGCTCGGCCAGGGCGGCTGCCGGATCAGCGATCGAGCACAGCACCAGGCAGGCCACCGCGGAGTCGAAGGAGCCGTCGACGAAGGGAAGCCGCTCGGCGCGGGCGCCGGTCACGTCGACAGGGACGGGGGCGGTACGCGCGGCCCGGGTGGCGAGCGCGCGCAGGCGCGGCTCGGGCTCGACCGCGACAAGCCTCGTGACGTCCGGCGGGTAGTGCGGGAAGTTCAGGCCATGGCCTGCGCCGATCTCGACGACTTCACCCGCCAGCCCTGCCGTCAGACGTCTGCGGTAGTCGGCCATTCCGGCCTTCTCCAGCGCCGGTCCGGCGACCCCGGCGTAGAACCGGGCGAACAGCGGGTGTCGGGTCCCGTCCGAAACCATGGCGCCCTCCTTCCGTCGTGACACGACGCGTCCGCCGTGTCAACGAGACGGGTCGGTCTCTCGTGACGTGCGTTTCTCAGGCCAGGCTCAGGAAGAGCTTCTCGAGGTCCTCCTCGGTCATGGAGTCGGAGCCTTCCTGCTCGTCCGCCATGCACTGGCGCATACCACTGGCGACGATCTTGAATCCGGCGCGGTCGAGCGCACGGGACACGGCGGCGAGTTGAGGGACGACGTCCTTGCAGTCCCGCCCTGCCTCGATCATGGCGATGACGCCGGCCAGCTGGCCCTGGGCCCGGCGGAGCCGGTTGAGTACCGCCGCCGCGGCTTGCTCTTCGACTTTCACGACTTACCTCCCTCTTTCGGACGCCTTGTCACCAGGATACCCCGCCGGGTATACGATCCGAGAGGGTCCGGACCTGGCCCCCGCGAGCACGCGAGAGGCGGATCCCGGCCGCAAGCGACGTCAGCGGTTCCGGCCGACTGCCCCATCCGGCCGTCGACGCGGGTGACGGAGTGGCGTAGCGGGACATTCACAGAACCTCGAGGGCGGGTGCGGAGGAGGGGGCCGACCCCCGGGCGGCGCCGAGGGCGTCGGGCACGTCGCGATGGACCTGGCGGGCTGCGACGAGGGGCGACCAGATCCCAGCCTGGCCGAGCAGGTCGCGGACCGGTCCGCGCACGGTGGCCAGCCGCAGAACGACGTCCCGGTCGCCCAGCAGCCGGTTCAGGGACGCCAACGCGTGGGCCCCGTCCGCGTCGCAGTCACTGACGGCGGAGGCGTCGAGGACCAGGGTGTGCAGCTCCGGGCGGGCTTCGGCCAGTTCCAGCAGCGCCTTCTCGACGCGCTGCGCGCTGGCGAAGTAGAGGGGACCGTCGACCCGCACCACGGCAGTCCCGGGGTCGGTGTGCAGGCCGGGGTAGCGACGGATGTTGCGGTAGGCCTGGGTCCCGGGGACCTGCCCGAGTTCGGCCAGGTGGGGCCGCGAGGAGCGCCACAGGAACACCGCGACGCTGAAGGCGATGCCGGCGGCCAGTCCGGGTTCGACACCGGCCAGCAGGGTGACCGCGAAGGTGACGGCGAGAGCGACGCCGTCGGCACGCCGGGTGCGCCATGTCCGCCGCGCGCCGTGGATGTCGACCAGGCCGAGGACGGCCGTCACCACGATGGCCGCGAGGACGGCCTTCGGCAGATGGTGGAAGGCAGGGGTGAGCAGGAGCGCGGTCAGGGCGACCACGGTGGCGGTCACCGCGGTGGCCATCGGAGTGCGGGCACCGGCGGCGAAGTTGACGGCGCTGCGGGAGAACCCTCCGGCAACGGGGAAGGCTCCGAACAACCCGGCGGAGGTGTTGGCGGCGCCGATGGCGACCAGTTCCTTTCCCGGGCTGACACGCTGGCCGGCCTTGGCCGCCAGCGAGGTGGCGACGGCGATGCCCTCCAGGTAGGAGACGAGGGCGATCGCCACCGCCGCGGGCAGCAGGGCGCCGACGTCGGCACCGGAAAGGGTCGGCAGCGCGGGTACCGGCAGCCCGCCGGGGACGTCGCCGAGCACCCGGACGCCTCGGTCACCGAGGGAGAGCAGGGCACTGGCCGCGGTCACTCCGGCGACCACGATCAGCGCTCCGGGCAGCCTGGGCAGCCGGCGGCGGAGCAGGACCAGGGCGGTGAGGGCCGTGACGGAGACCGCGATGGTCAGGAGGTGGGCGGTGCCCGCGCCCTCCCAGAGCGCCACGAGAGTGCCGGGGAGGCCGTCGGCCCGGGCCGCGTCGAGGCCGAGCAGGTCCTTGAGCTGGCTGGCCGCGATGACCAGGGCGGCGGCGGAGGTGAAGCCGGACAGTACCGAGTGCGACATGAAGGACGTCAGCGCCCCCAGCCTCAGGGCCCCCATGAGTAGCTGCACCGCTCCGGTGAGCACGGCCAGCAGCCCGGCGAGTGCCGCGTAGCGGGCCGGATCGCCGTTCGCGAGCGGAGCCAGTGCCGTCCCGGTCATCAGCGCGGTGATCGCGACGGGACCGACGGCGAGGGAACCGGAACTGCCCAGCAGGGCGTAGACCAGCAGCGGGACGACGGAGGCGTACAGGCCGGTCACCGGCGGCATACCGGCCAGCGTCGCGTAGGCCATGCTCTGCGGCACCAGCATGACGGCGACGGTCAGCCCCGCGACGAGGTCGTGGCGGAGGACCGCGCGCGAGTAGTCGGGGAGCCACCCCAGCAGCGGCAGCAGCCGGGCGGGGCCGGTGTGCCGCTGCTGGGGGTAGCCGGTGCGCCGGCCGCTCACGAGGGGATTCCCGTCCGCGGCAGCCGGTTCAGGGCTTGCTTGACGTCCACCGGCTTGGCCGGGCGGTTCCAGGGCATTCGTGCGATGAGCATGCCCATCGCACAGGTGTTGGTGAGCGCGGCGAAAGTGAGACCCGCGCCGATGAAGCCGGAGAAGAAGCGGGCCGGGCCCCACCAGAGGCTCACGACGACGCCCAGCAGGACGAGGACACCGGCGGCCAGACGGACCTGCCGCTCCAGTTCCCACCGGGTGCGCCCGCGCACGACGTCTCCGCCGCCGGCTGCCCACTCGTTGATCCCGCCGGCCATCACGGTGGTGCCGGGGAGCCCGGCCTCGGCGAGCTTGCGCTGGCACTGGCCGGCCCGGTTGCCGGACTGGCAGACCAGGACGAGGGTGCCCCCGGCGTCGGCCACGATCCGGTCCAGGTGGGGGTCGATCTGATCCAGGGGGAGGTTGATGGATCCGGCGATGTGCGCGTTCTCGTACTCGCCGGGGGTCCGTACGTCGACGAGGAGCACGTCCGGGTTGGCCGCGACCAGCGTGCGGACCTCGGCGGGGCTGAGGGATGTCGTTGTCATGAAGGTGTCCTCGGGTCCTTGAGGGTCTGGCAGAGGTCAGTGAGCGGGGGCGGGGGCGGGGGCGGTGAGGAGCGTCCAGGCCTGGAAGCCGCCCAGGACGTCGGAGACGTCGCTGAAGCCGTGGTGGCGCAGCAGGCTGGCGGCGATCGACGAGCGGTGACCGCCCGCGCAGTGCACGACCAGGGGCCGGTCCGTGGGGAGTTCGCCGAGGCGGCCGGGGAGTTCGCTCAGCGAGATGTGCGCGGACCCCTCGATGTGGCCGGCGGCGCGCTCTCCGCAGGTGCGGACGTCCACGACGAGCGGTGGCCGCTCGCCCTCCAGCGCCTCCCGCAGCTGCGCCGCGGTCACGCGGCTGGCGGGGGTGACGTCGTCGGCCATCTCGGCCAGGGCCGTCTCCGGGTCGCGCAGGTAGCCGGCGACCCGGTCCAGACCGATGCGGGCAAGGCGTGTGACGATCTCCTCCTCGCGGTCCTGCGGCGCGAGGACCAGCAGTTCCCAGTCCGGGCGCAGCACGGTCCCGGCCTGTTCGGCGAACCGTCCGTCGGCAGGGACGTTGACGGCGCCACGCGGGTGCCCGGTGGCGAACTCCTGCGGGGAGCGCGCGTCGACGACGACCGCTCCGTCGGCCCGTCGGGCGGCGAACTCCGCCGCGGACAGCGGACGCGGCGCGTTGGACGGGTCGTAGAGCGAGCGGGAGCGCCGGTTGAGGTCGGCGTCGTAGGAGAAGTAGCCGGGAGCCGCCGACTGGCCGGCGGTGACGATCGCGACGAAGTCCTGCTCGCTCATCGGGGCGCAGGCGTAGTTGGTCGCGCGCTGCTCACCGATGGTGGACTGCCGCTCGGTGGAGAGGTTCTTGCCGCAGGCCGACCCCGCTCCGTGGGCGGGGAAGACACGCACCTCGTCGGCCAGGCCCATCAGCTTGTGCTGCACGCTGTCGTAGAGCATCGCGCCCAGCTCCTCCGCGGTGACCCCCGCGGAGGCCAGCAGGTCGGGGCGGCCGACGTCGCCGATGAAGAGGGCGTCTCCGGTGAGCACGCCGTACGGCACCGGGTCGGCGGCCTTCTCGTAGACCAGGACGCTGACGGACTCCGGGGTGTGCCCGGGAGTTTCCATGATCTCCAACGTGACGTCGCCGAGGCTGATCCGCTCTCCTTCGGAGAGCTTGCGGATGGGGTACTCGGTCTCGGCCCGGCGGCCGTAGCCGATCCACGCGCCGGTACGCGCGGCCATCTCCAGGTGGCCGGCGATGAAGTCGGCGTGGAAGTGGGTGTTGATCACGCCCTCGATGGTGAGCCCGCGGGCTTCGGCGTCGGCGAGGTACTCGGTGACGTCCCGGCGGGGGTCGACGACCACGGCGCGGCCGGTGGTCTCGTCGGCGATCAGGTAGGAAGCCTGCGACAGGCAGTCGAGGTAGTACTGGGCGAAGTACATGCGAACCTCCATAAGATACCCCCCGGGGTATCTGTCGGCTGATAACTTACCCCCGGGGGTATGAGGGGACGCTGTCGACGATAAGAGGCCGTGACACCTCTCGTCAAATACCCGTGGGGGTATGAATGTCGTTCCGACGTGAGTGGCGCGCGGCGCCTGAGGGGGACGGCGGCCCGACGGCCCCCCGCGCGCCGTTCGCCGGACGTGAACCGATCGCGGGGAGGGACCGGCCATGCCTCCCGGCCGGCGTGACCCTCAGCGGGCTCACAGCCGTCGTCCACGCCCGACCCGGCGGTCCGACCGGAACGGCGGTGTGGGGGTTCGCGTGATTCGACACGCCGGGAGGACCGGCACGGGACCGCCTGTCCGCCGGGCGGGTCGGCGGCGCGCAGGTGACTACGTCCGCCGACGGGACTCGGGCCGTCGGCGGCGAGGTGGGGCCGAGCGGCCCCGGCGGTCGCTGTCCGTCGAGCTCCACCCGGGGTGCGTCCTGGCCGGCCCCGGGGGGGCGGACGCGCCCCCTGTCTTCTCGGCACCCTGCCTTCTCGGCGCCCTGCCGGCATGGCTGCCCGCCCGGCACGGACACGGCGGCGCACACCTGCCCATGGCAGGGACGGGGTGGGTGCCCAGCACCCTCCTGTCGGCCCGCGGCTTCGGCGTCGAGTCGCCGCTCCTGACCGGCTCGCTGAAGACCTGCGTGAGGGACGCGACCGGTCTGGTGTCGCGCCTCCGCACTCGCCGGCTCGCCGGCTCGCCGCCGGAGGCTGCGCTCCGCTCTCGCCGCCCGTCGCCTCGGCAGGCGTCGCGAAGCCCAGGGCTGCCGAAGCCTAGACCTGGCGGGGCAGCAGACGCAGGCTGACGCTGTTGATGCAGTAGCGCTGGTCGGTGGGGGTCGGGTAGCCCTCGCCCTCGAAGACGTGGCCGAGGTGGGAGCCGCAGCGGGCGCAGCGCACCTCGGTGCGCGTCATCCCAAAGGACGTGTCGACCAGCAGTTCGACGGCGTCGGAGTCGGCCGGGTCGAAGAAGCTCGGCCACCCGCAGTGGGACTCGAACTTCGTGTCGGACCGGAAGAGTTCGGCGCCGCAGGCGCGGCAGGCGTAGACGCCCTCGGTCTTGGTGTCGGTGTACTCACCGGTGAACGCCGGCTCCGTGCCGGCCTGCCGCAGTACCCGGTACTCCTCGGGTGTCAGCTCGGCCCGCCACTGCTCGTCCGGCTTCTCGATCTCGTAGACCATCTCGGCCGCCTCCTGTCCGTTGCTCCCGGAGCCCTGGTCCCCCGGCGCTGGTCCCCCGGCGGCCCCGTCAGGCCCGCGCCGGCTCGGCGAGGCGGGCGAGGATGCGGGGGCCGAGGTCGGTCACGTCTCCCGCTCCCATGGTGAGAACAAGGTCGCCGGGCTTGGCCATTCCCGCGATCAGCTCGGGGATCTCCTCCCGGTCTCCGACGGCGGTGACGTCGGCGCCGTGCGCCCGGGCGGCGTCGGTGACCAGGGCGCTGGTGACGCCGGGCACGGGGTCCTCGCGGGCCGGGTAGATCTCCATGACCGCGGAGGCGTCGGCGAGCGCCAGCGCCTGGCCCATCTCGCGGCCGAGCTCCTGGGTGCGGCTGAACAGGTGCGGCTGGAAGACGACCAGCACCCGGCCGGGGGCGTCGGCGGGCAGCGCGCCCCTGATGGCCTCCAGGTCGGCGGTCATCTCGGTGGGGTGGTGGGCGTAGGAGTCGATGACCTGGACGCCGGCGGCCTCGCCCTTGAGCTGGAGGCGGCGCCTGACCCCGGTGTAGGAGGCGAGCGCACCGGCCAGCTCGGCGGCGGGGACGCCCGCGGCGGCGCCGGCGGCGAGCGCGGCGACCGCGTTGTGCGCGTAGTGCCGGCCGGGTACGGAGACGGTGAAGGTCAGCCGCTCGCCGGTGGCCGCGAACTCGGCGGTGACCTCGCTGGTCAGGCCGTGCGGCACCACGGCCAGGACGCGGACGTCGGCGTCCTGGGACTCGCCGTAGGTGACGACGGTGGGCGCCGTCTCGCCGAGTCGCACCCGGCGGGTCAGCTCCCGCGCGCCGTCGTGGTCGGCGGAGATCACCAGTGTGCCGCCGGGGGTCACGCGGTCGACGAACGTCTGGAACGACTCGTGGATCTCCTCCATCGAGGCGTAGTTGGCGTGGTGGTCGAGCTCGACGTTGAGGACGATCGCGACCTCGGGCGTGTAGCGGTGGAAGCTGCGGTCGCTCTCGTCGGCCTCGGCGACGAAGAGTCCGCCGCGCCCGTGGTGGGCGTTGGAGCCGGGCTCGTCGAGATCGCCGCCGATCGCGTACGACGGGTCCAGGCCGAGGGTGCGCAGGGCGACGGCGAGCATGGAGGTGGTGGTGGTCTTGCCGTGGGTGCCGGCGACGGCCAGCGCGCGGGTGCCGGTCATCAGCGCGGCGAGCGCGTCGGAGCGGTGCACGACGGGCACACCGCGTTCGGTCGCCGCGGCCAGCTCCGGGTTGTCCTCGCGGATGGCCGACGAGACGACCACGCAGTCGGCGTCGGCTGCCAGGTGGTCGGCGGCGTGCCCGATGTGGACGGTGACGCCCAGCTCGCGCAGGGCGGTGGCGGTGGCCGACTCCCTGGCGTCGCTGCCGGCGACGTGCGCGCCGCGCTGGGCGAGGATCTTGGCGATGCCCGACATCCCGGCTCCGCCGATGCCGATGAAGTGCGGTCGGGCCATCGAGGGCGGGATCGCCGGTGCCATGCTTGATCTCCCTGGTCGTCGCGTACGGCACCGATTGTCGCACCCCGCGCCGGGCCCTCCCGTCCACCCCGCCGGCCGTGCGAACACGGCGGCGGGGCGAGGTGCCGGGTGACTCAGTCCGCGTGGGCGAAGAGCTTCAGCACGGGGACACCCACCTTGTGCCGGGCCCGGGAGGCCCAGTCGCGGTGGAAGAACTCCTCGACCAGGTGCGGGGCGGTCAGCACGATGACCTCGTCGGCGCCGGTCTCCTCCACCACCTTGCCGAGCGCGTCCAGCGGGTGCTTGTCGACGATGCGGCCGACGGCCTCGGCGCCGGTGTCCCGCAGGGACTTCAGCGAGTGTTCGAGACCGAGCCTGGCCGGCGGCATGGCGTCCTCGCCCTCGGGGATGTCGGCCTCGTGGACCGCGGCCTCCAGCTCGCCGAGGGCCACGTCGTCCAGGGCGCGCAGCAGCCGGTCCTGTTCGCCGCGCGGCTGCATCAGGACGAAGAAGGACACCGGCTCCTCGCCGTGCAGCGTCGTGACCAGCTCCACGTCGGTGGGCACCAACGGCTTCTCGATCATCAGTACGGTGGTGAACACGGCGGGTGCCCTTCTTCTCGCGGCCCCCGGGGAGGGCCCGAACAGAAACCATCCTTCCCGGTGATCGCGGGGGTACGCGAGCGCCGGGTGCGCGCCTTCCAGTCTGCCCGTCCCAAACTAAGCGGAACGTGTCATTCCGGCGATCGGCGGACCCTGCGGTACCGGGTGAACAGGAATCCGGATTCCTCCAGCAGCGACTCCAGGGTGAAGTCGGCGGGCACCTCCAGCGCGGGTCCGTCGGTGATCCGCGCGGCGTGCCCCGACGTGACACGCGGGGAGACCGTCAGGCACAGCTCGTCCAGCACGCCGGCGGCGGCGAACTGGCCGAGCAGCCGGGGGCCGCCCTCGGTGAGCAGCCGGCGGAGTCCGTGTGCGGCGAGCAGCCCCGGCACCCGCGCCGGGTCGACCGACGCCCCCTCCCCCGCGAGCAGCACCTCGGCACCCGACCGACGGGCCCGGGCCAGCCGCTCCGGCGGCGCGCCGGCGCCGGTCAGTACCAGGGTGGGCACCAGCGGGTCGGTGAACAGCGGGGTGTCGAAGTCCAGTTCGAGCCCCGAGGTGACCACCGCGATGGCCGGCGCGACCGGTTGCCCCGCGGCCTTGCGGCGGGCCCGGAAGGCGTCCCGGGCGCGAGCCGGCCGGTAGCCCTCCTGGCGCACGGTCTGCGCGCCGACGACCACCGCGTCCGCCAGGCCGCGCAGGACTCCGAAGACCCGCATGTCCGCGGCGCCGGACAGCGGCTGGGAGGCCCCGTCGTGGTACGCGGCGCCGTCCAGCGAGCTGACCATGTTGGCCCGCAGCCACGGCTCGCTGGGGCCGAGCGGCGGATAGCCGTACGCCTCGGCGATCTCCTCCAGCGACCACTCGCGGTCGGTGTCCGGCGCGCCGAGAAGGGGCACGCCCGCCGGCGCGGTGGCCGTCGGGCCGGGTGTCGGGTCCGCCGCCGGGTGCGCGGTCGGGTCGGCGGCCAGGGGGAACAGACGTCGCATGGCGGCAGTGTGGCACGGGCCACCAACGAGCGGCACGGGGTGCCGGGCACCGTAGAGTGAAGACGTGCCTACGCCCTCCTGTGATTCCACCGACGCCCCGGCGAGCGAGATAGTCGCCGGGGACGAGACACCCGTCTCACTGTGCGAGCGGGAGCCGTTTGTCCCCGCCGAGCGGCTGGTGGCCGAGATGGTGCCGCCGCCGCGCTTCGGCGACGTGCGTTTCGACACCTACATCCCGGACGCCAAGCAGCCGAGCCAGTCGCAGGCCGTGGACGTGCTGAGCGGCTTCGCCGCCGGGCTGGGCGGCGAAGCCCCCGGTGGCGGCCGCCGGCGCTGGTTCCGCCGGGAGGCCAGGCCGGCCGCCGGCCCCAAGGGCGTCTACCTGGACGGCGGCTACGGGGTGGGCAAGACGCACCTGCTCGCCTCGCTGTGGCACGCGACCCCGGCACCGGCCGAGCGGAAGGCGTTCGGCACCTTCGTCGAGCTGACCAACCTGGTCGGCGCGCTCGGCTTCCAGCAGACCGTGCGCACGCTCAGCGAGCACCGGCTGCTGTGCATCGACGAGTTCGAACTGGACGACCCGGGCGACACCGTGCTCGTGTCCAGCCTGCTGCGGGAGCTGGTGGGCTCCGGTGTGGCACTCGCCGCCACCTCCAACACGCTGCCGGGCAAGCTCGGTGAGGGCCGGTTCGCGGCCGTCGACTTCCTGCGCGAGATCCAGGGCCTGTCCGCGCACTTCCGCACGCTGCGCATCGACGGCGAGGACTACCGGCACCGCGGCCTCCCCGAGGCGCCCGCCCCGCACGACGACCACACGGTCACCCGCGCGGCGTACCGCACGCCGGGGGCCTCCCTGGACGACTTCGCCGCGTTGCTGGCCCACCTCTCCCGGGTCCACCCCAGCCGCTACGGCGCGCTGTGCGACGGCGTGGCGGCGGTGTGCCTGACGGGTGTGACGCCCGTGCCGGACCAGGCGACGGCGCTGCGCCTGGTGGTGCTCGCCGACCGGCTGTACGACCGGGAGGTCCCGGTCCTCACCTCCGGCGCGCCCTTCGACCAGCTGTTCGGCGAGGACATGCTGAAGGGCGGCTACCGCAAGAAGTACTTCCGGGCGATCTCCCGCCTCACCGCGCTCGCCCGCGACGCGCGCCGGCTCACCGCCGCGTAGGGCCGCCCTCCGGCCGCTCCCACGGCCCCGCGCAGGGGCCGCCCACCAGCCGACCGGGCCCACGCGCCGGGCCGGCGGACAGGCCCTAGCCTGGTGTGATGGCAAAGAGGGCGCGTGGGGCCCGCCGTTCGCCGGCGGAAGCCGCGGGCGGCGTGCGGATGGGCGATCTGCTGCGGGTACCGCCGGGGAGCGGCCCGCGGCTGGCCGACGTGGACAGCGGAGCGACGCCCGGCGACCCGCCGGGCAAGCGCCGCTCCCGGGCGGCCGTCGTCGCCCTCGGCGAGCGGCTGGCCGAGTTGCAGGAGCGGCTGTACGCGTCCAGCACGGCCGGCGACCGGCGCCGGGTGCTGCTGGTGCTCCAGGGCACGGACACCTCCGGCAAGGGCGGCGCGGTCAAGCACGTGGCCGGCCGGCTCAACCCGGCCGGCTGCCGGGTCAAGTCCTTCAAGGCGCCGACCGACGAGGAGCTGCGGCACCCGTTCCTGTGGCGGGTGGAGCGGGCGCTGCCGGAGCCCGGGGAGATCGGCGTCTTCGACCGCTCGCACTACGAGGACGTGCTGGCCGCCCGGGTGCGGGGGCTGGTACCGCAGGACGAGTGGGAAGCCCGCTACGAGTTGATCAACGGCTGGGAGCGGCGGCTGGCGGAAGACGGCGTCACCCTGCTGAAGGTGTTCCTGCACATCGGCTACGAGGAGCAGCGGGAGCGGCTGCTGGCCCGGCTGGACAGACCGGACAAGCACTGGAAGTTCAGCGAGGGGGACCTGGACGACCGTGTGCTGTGGCCGGAGTACCAGCGGGCCTACGAGGTGGCGCTGCGGCGCTGCTCGACCCCGTGGGCGCCCTGGTACCTCGTCCCGGCGGACCGCAAGTGGTACCGCGACTGGGCGGTCGCCCACCTGCTGCACGAGACCCTGACCGATCTCGACCCCCGCTACCCTCCCGGCGACATCGACCTCGACCGCGCCCGCGCCCGCCTCGCCGCCGACTGACGCCCGGCGGCGAGGCCCGCTCCCGGGCAGGAGCACGAGTACGCGCGTCCGCTAGCCCGGCCGTGACCGGCCTTGACCCCGCGGCGTCCCACCGACTACAAGTAGATGAAAATCATTCTCGACAACGGGGGGCGTGGGCACGATGGCGACCAGGCACCGGATCACCGAGGGCGGCGTGGAGGAGACGGTCCTCATCCCGCTCTACGCACGCGCCGTGGAGACCACCGGGCCAGACCCCGCCCTGCGCGACCCACGTGCCGTCGAGATGGTCGACGCCATCGACTACGACTACCGGAAGTTCGACGGACAGCCCAGCCTCAGGGGCGCCGTGATGCGCACCGCGCTGTTCGACCTGTGGACCCGCGACTTCCTCGCCGAGCACCCGGAGGGCACGGTGATCGAGGTCGGGACCGGCCTCAACACCCGCTTCGAGCGCACCGACAACGGCCGGGCGCGCTGGTACGACCTCGACCTCCCGGAGGTGGTCGCGCTGCGCCGCCGGTTCTTCGAGGACACCGCGCGCCGCACCATGATCGCCGCCTCCGCCACCGACCGGAGCTGGCCCGACCTGGTGACCGGCGAAGGGCCTCACCTCGTCAGCGCGGAGGCGGTGCTGGCGTTCCTTCCCGAGGAGGAGGTGCGCCAGGTGGTCGGGATGCTGGCCGAACGCTTCCCCGGGGCGCTTCTGGCGGCGGACAGCGCCGGTCCGGCCCTCGTGCACGCCCAGCAGGACCACGACGTGCTCAGCAAGGTCGAGGCACGGATGCGCTGGGCGTGCGAGGACCCGGCCGAGGTGGCCGGCTGGTACCAGGGGGTGGAGCTGCTCTCGAGTCACACGATGACGTCACTGCCCCGGCGGCTCGTGGAGGGCCTCCCCCGCGCGTACCGCGACACGGTCGAGGAGTTGGCCGTTCTGCGGCTGCCCCAGGTCGAGCAGTACCGGATGAACCTCTACCGGCTGCCGTCGCACGGCTAGGGCCTTCCCCGGAGCGGGCTCCGGGCCGTCGACTCGGGGCACCGACCTCGGCCTCCGCCCGCGGCTCTGCGAGGATGGGACGGAACACGACAGAGGGGCGGGGTGTGACAAGTTCGCTGCTCAGACCACGGGGACGCGTCCGGACCGGGCGGATCGGTGCCGCGCCCGCGACCGGAGGCACGGCACCGACCGCGATACTCGACTGGCGGCACCCGCGCGTGACCGCGCTGGTCGCCGCCGTGCGGGCGACCGGCGGCGACGGGACGGACCGGACGGCGTTGCTGCGGGCCGCGCACGGACGGATCGCCGCGACCGTGCGGCCGGTGTACTCGGTGCGCGACGACCGGCCGGTCTCGTCGGTGCTGCGGCGGGGGCGGGGGTCCTGCAGCCAGCGGCTGGCCGTGCTGGAGGCGGTCGCCCGGGCGGTCGACGTGCCCACCCGGGTGCGGGGGCTGCTGCTGGACGGCGCGTTCTGGTATCCGCGCTTCCCCCGACTGAGGCCGCTGGTGCCCGACCAGGTCGTGCTGGCCTGGCCCGAGTTCCGGCCGGGCCCGGCCGACGGCGCCGACGGCTGGCTGTCCCCGTCCGCACTGTTCGGCGGTACCGAGGGTTCGGCACGCCGGCCGTCCGGCGGGTTCGGCAACGACGGCGCGGAGACGCTGTTCGAGGCGCTGTCCAGGACGTCACTCGACTGGGACGGCACGGCGTCCTGCCCGGCCGGCGGCGGCTGCGACCTCTCCGGCCATGTGCTCGCCGACCTCGGGCGCTTCGACTCCCGCGACGATCTCTTCGCCGCGCACGGGCAGACGCTGTGCGGCACGGCCCGACTGCTGGCCGAGCCGGTGCTGGGCCGGCGGTCCGCAGGCGCCGGCGTGCGCTGACCGTCAGCCGTAGGGCGCCGTGAGGGTGTTCTCGCTGGTCCGGCGGGCCAGGTGGTCGTCGATGTTCCGCACGGTGGTGTGGATGATCTGGCCGACCGCGTCCTGGGTGAAGTACGCCTGGTGGGAGGTGACGAGGACGTTCCGGAAGGTCATCAGCCGGGCCAGCACGTCGTCCGTCATCACCTCCAGCGAGTGGTCGTGGAAGAAGACGCCCGCCTCCTCCTCGTAGACGTCGAGCCCGACGCCGGCGAGGCGGCCGGCGCGGAGGGTGTCGACGAGCGCGGTGGTGTCGATCAGGCCGCCGCGTCCGGTGTTGATCAGCAGCGCGTCGTCCTTCATCAGCTTCAGGGCGGCGGCGTCCACGAGGTGGTGGGTCCGCGGGGTCAGCGGTACGTGCAGGCTGATCACGTCGGATTCCGCGAAGAGGCGTTCGGTGTCCACGTACTCCATGCCGAGGGCGCGGCACTCCTCGTTCTCCACGAGGTCGTTGCCCAGCAGCCGCATGCCGAAGCCGTGGGCGATCCGGGCGAACACGGTGCCGATCTCCCCGGTGCCCAGCACGCCGACCGTGCGTCCGTGGAAGTCGCGGCCCATCAGCCCGTCGAGCCGGAAGTCGAACTCCCGGGTTCGGCCGGCGGCGCGCACCACCTTGCGGTCCAGGGCGAGCGCCAGGGTCCAGGCGAACTCGGCCACGGAGTGCGGGGAGTAGTGGGAGACGCGGGCGACGGTGAGGCCGAGTCGGCGCGCCGCCTCCAGGTCGATGTTGTTGTAGCCGGTGGAGCGCTGGGCGATCATCCGGGTTCCGCCGGCGGCCAGCGTCTCGAGTGCCGGCGCGTCGAGCACGTCGTTCACGCTGCTGCTCACGATCTCGTGGCCGGCGGCCGTCGGTGCGGTGTCGCGGTTGAGCAGCAGGTCCAGGCAGCGGATCGCGTGCCGTCCGCTGAACGCGCGCTCGATGAGCGGCCGTTCGTCGTGCTGTACTCCGTAGGCCACGATCTCCATGCGGCTTGTCTCCCTGTGTCGGCGCGGTGCTCTCACTTTCCCTCGCAAACGGTGGCACGTCGCCGGGGGCGGCGCGAGGGACGACGGTCACCGGTCGCTGGGCCGTTCGGCCCTGCGTTCACGGGTCCGCCCACCGGCCGGCGCAACCTGGCGCGCGCCGACGGCACGCTTTTCCTATGTTCGGATAGTGATCATTCGAACGCGAACCGTGATGCTGGTTCTGGCGGCGGCCCTGCTGGCGTCCTGCGCGGCGCCGCCGGCCTCGGACGAGACCGGCCGGGCCAAGCCCGCCGAACCGGCCGCCAAGCCGCCGCCGGCGCTCGGCCTGCCGCTGCGCGGCGGACTCAGCCCGGTCTTCGAGCACGGGCCGCGCGACGCCGACCGCCCGGCGGTGGCGCTGACCTTCGACGCCGACATGACGGCCGACCAGGGCCCGAGGGCCGCCGGCGGGGAGCGCTTCGACAACCCCGGCCTCGTCGACGCGCTCCGCGAGCTGCGGGTGCCCGCGACGGTCTTCATGACCGGCATGTGGGCGCGCACCTATCCGCGGCAGGCCCGCGCGATCGACCGCGACCCGCTGTTCGAGGTCGCCAACCACTCCTACTCCCACCACGCGTTCACCGAGCACTGCCACGGGCTGCCCACCCTGCCGCCCGACCGGGCCCGCGAGGAGGTGACCCGGGCGTACGCCGCGCTGCGCGAGGCGGGGGTGCGAAGCGCCACGCCGTACTTCCGCTTCCCCGGCGGCTGCCACGACAAGCGGGCGCTGCGGGCCGTCGGGCAGGCCGGTGTGACCACCGTCCAGTGGGACGTGGTCGGCGGCGACGCCTTCAACCCCGACGCCGGGTCGATCGTCCGGCAGGTGCTCGACGGGGTCCGGCCGGGCTCGGTGGTGGTGCTGCACTGCACGCTCAGCGCCGCGCCGGCGACCGAGCAGGCGGTACGGCGCGTGGTGCCCGAGCTGCGGCGTCGCGGCTACCGGCTGGTGAAGGTGTCGGAGCTGGTCTCCGCCGAGCTGCGCACGGCGGACGCGAAGGCCGGACCGGCCGGGGAACCGCGGAACGGTCCCGTCCGTTCGTGAAGGGTGAGGCCCCGTGGATCCCCCGACCGCGGGGCCTCACCAGTGCCTCCGTCCGCGCCGGCGCCCTCACTCCTTCGAGTGGAGCTCGGCAACACCGCCTCAAGGTCCCCGGCCCCACCGCACGCTGACTGATCATCCGGTTATTCACGCACCTGGCCCGACGGCCGGTGGCGGCCGCGAGCGGGAACCGGCAGCAAAGGGGTACGGGTGAGATCGGTACGGACGACAACGGTGTACTGCGCGCTGGGCGCGCTCGCACTCGGCGCGGGAGCCCTGGGCCCGACCGCCTGGGCGTCACCGCCGCACGGGACACCGTCACACGAGGCGGCCGCACCCCCGCCGGCACCGGGCGCGCACGCCGCCGCCGTGCCGAGGTCGGCGGGCGAGGCGGCCCGGGCCGAGGGTGTCGCGCTGGCCGCCGCGCGGGCGGCCGCACGGGGCGTCACCTGGGAGAAGTGCGCGGAGGTCGAGCGCCTGCCGGACCCGGTGCGCTGCGGCACGGTCACGGTGCCGGTCGACTACGCCGACCCCGACGGCGAGACGATCGAGCTGACCGTCAGCCGGCTGGAGGCCGAAGGACCGGCCGAGAACCGCAAGGGACCGCTGGTCTACAACCCGGGCGGCCCCGGTGGCAACGGCATGCTGTTCCCGCTGTACTCGCTGGTGCTCGGCGGCACCTGGAAGAAGCTGGGCGACTCCTACGACCTGGTCGGCTTCGCCCCGCGCGGCGTGGGGCGCTCGGCGCCGGTGTCGTGCAGGGAACCGGAGGAGTACTGGCGGGCGCCCAACCACTCGCCGCGTACGCCGTCCGAGGAGTTCAAGCAGGTCAAGAACGCGGAGGCGGCCGAGTACGCGGCGGGCTGCGCGCAGCGGCAGGGCCATCGGCTCGCCCAGCTGACCACCCCGAACAACGCGCGGGACCTGGAGGTCCTGCGGGCCGCGCTCGGCCAGGAACGCCTGTCCTACCTGGGCGTCTCCTACGGCACCTACATCGGCTCCGTGTACGCCACGCTCTTCCCCGACCGGGTGCGGGCGATGGTGCTGGACAGCGTCGTCGACCCGTCTCCGGAGAGCGTCTGGTACGAGGCGAACCTCAAGCAGTCGCTCGCCTTCGAGGACCGGTGGAGCGACTGGAAGAGCTGGGTCGCCGAGCACCACGGCACGTACCGGCTCGGCCGCACCGAGAAGGCCGTCCAGCGCAGCTTCGACAAGGTGCGCGACCGGCTCGACGCCGAGCCCGCCGACGGCCGGGTCGGCTCACGGGAACTGGTGGAGGCCTACCTGGACACCGGCTACACCGACGACCTGTGGGCCGTCCGCGCCTGGGCGTTGGCCGAGTTCCGCAAGGGAAACAGCAAGCCGCTGGTCGACGCCGCCGCGCACGCCCCGCAGCGCGCGGCCTCGGCGGAGAACGGCACGGCCGTCTACACCACCACCGAGTGCAACGACGCCCGCTGGCCGAGGGACTTCGCCCGCTGGGACCGGGACAACTCCGCCCTCGCGGCCAAGGCGCCGTTCATCACCTGGGAGAACGCCTGGCTGAACCTGCCCTGCGCGCACTGGCCCCACGTGCAGGAGGAGCCGCTGGAGGTCGGCGCCGAGCCGGGCGCGCTGCCGCCGGTCCTGCTGCTGGCCGCCACCGGTGACGCGGCGACGCCGTACGAGGGCGCGCTGGAGCTGCGCCGACGGCTGCCGGACTCGGTGCTGGTGACCGAGCGGGACGCCGGGACGCACGGCATCGGCGGCGGCGCCAACGCCTGCGTCAACCACCAT
The DNA here is from genome assembly GCF_014156695.1 of Streptomyces durbertensis. Classification (GTDB taxonomy): domain Bacteria; phylum Actinomycetota; class Actinomycetes; order Streptomycetales; family Streptomycetaceae; genus Streptomyces; species Streptomyces durbertensis. The sequence continues at coordinate 34,082 of NZ_WMLF01000001.1, forward strand.
CTGGAGCGGTACCTGCTGGAGGATCTCGCCCCGGCGCGGGACACCGCCTGCGCCGGGCGGCCGGCCCCGGAGCCGGTCTACGGCCAGTCGCGGACGCGGGCGATGCCGCACGCGCTCACCGGCCGCCCGCTGGGCGCCGTCCGCTGACCCGGACACGCCGGCCGCTGATCAGGACACGCTGCCGCCGGGCGCCGTCGCTGCGACGGTGCCCGGCGGTGGTGCGTCAGGCCAGACCTTCCACCAGTTCGGCGACCGAGCGGCGGCGGCCGGTGTAGAACGGCACCTCCTCGCGGACGTGCATCCGCGCCTCGGAGCCACGCAGATGACGCATCAGGTCGACGATCCGGTACAGCTCGTCGGCCTCGAACGCCAGGATCCACTCGTAGTCGCCGAGCGAGAACGACGCCACGGTGTTGGCGCGTACGTCGGGGAAGCCGCGGGCCATCTTGCCGTGGTCGGCGAGCATCCGGCGGCGGTCCTCGTCGGGCAGCAGGTACCAGTCGTAGCTGCGCACGAAGGGGTACACGCTGACGTACTCGCGCGGCGTCTCGTCGGCGAGGAACGCCGGGATGTGGGACTTGTTGAACTCGGCCGGGCGGTGCAGCGCCATGTTGGACCACACCGGTTCCAGCGCGCGGCCCAGCCGGGTGCGGCGGAACAGGTTGTAGGCGGTCTGGAGTTCGTCCGAGGTCTCGGCGTGCCACCAGATCATGACGTCCGCGTCGGCGCGCAGCCCGGACACGTCGTAGGTGCCGCGCACGGTGACGTCCTTCGCGGCGAGCTGGTCGAACAGCTCCTGGACCTCCTCGGCGTAGCCGGCGCGGTCGGCCGGCAGGGCCTCGCGCAGTCGGAACACCGACCACAGGGTGTAGCGGATGACCTCGTTCAGGTCCTTTGCCCTCTTGCCCGCGTTGGGGGTCTTCTCCGGTGCAGCAGTCATGTGTCCATTCTCGCTTCCGCGCTCGGGGCCCCGGCAGCCGCCCCCGGCTGCGCGGCGACCCGGTCCGCCGCCCGGTGGCCGTCGGCCACGCAGGCCGGGATGCCCACGCCGCCGTAGGCGGCCCCGCAGACGGCGAGTCCCGGCAGTTCGGCGATCGCGCGGTGGACCCGGCCGACCGCGTCCAGGTGGCCGACCGGGTACTGCGGGAGGCCGGCGCGCCAGCGGGTGACCAGGGACGCGACCGGCCTGGCGGCCAGTCCCGTCGCCTCCCGCAGGTCGCGCAGGGAGAGCCGGACGAGTTCGTCGTCGTCCCGCTCCAGCAGCGCGGGTTCGCCGATCCTGCCGACCGAGGTGCGCAGGAGGAACAGTCCGGGGTCCTGGTCGGCCACCCACTGCCACTTGTTGCTGGAGAAGGTGGCGGCCTTGATGGTGTGCCCGTCCACTGGCGGGACGAGGAAGCCGCTGCCGCGCGGCACCTCGGCCAGGTCGGCGCGGCGGAAGGCGAGCGTGCACAGCGCCATGGACGCGTACTCCACCCGTTCGAGTTCGGCGGCGGCGGTCGGCGCCGCCTCGCGCAGCAGACGGGCCGCGGATCCGGCGGGCAGCGCGACCACCACGGCGCGGGCGGTGCGTGCCCCGTCCGCGCACTCCACGAGCCAGCCGTCCGGGGTCCGGCGCAGCGCCCGGGCGGCGACGCCGGTCCGTACCGTGCCGCCGGCCGCGCGCACGGCGGCCGCGACCGCCTCGGGCAGCCGGCCCACGCCGCCCTCGATGCCGAGGAACACCGGCGCCTCCGCCCCGGCCGCACGGGTCGCCGCGCCTTCGGCCGCGGCGCCCTCGGGGGCGGCGGCGGAGGCGGCGGCCCGCTGGACGGCGCGCACGGCGGCCAGCAGGGACGGTTCGTCCCGGGCGGCCTCGTAGAGCTGCGGGAGGGTGGCGCGCAGGGAGATACGGCGGGCGTCGCCCGCGTAGACACCGCCCAGCAGGGGCTCCACCAGCCGGTCGACGACCTCCGGGCCCAGCCGCTGGGCCACGTACTCGCCGATGCTGACGTCCTCACCGAGCGGCGTGGCCGGGAGGCGGCTGTCCTCGGCGATGCGGGCCAGGCCGTCCGGGGAGATCACCCCGGCGACACTCGCCGGGTCGCCGGGCACACCCATGAGGTGTCCCTTGGGCATCGGCCGGATCTCGCCCCTTGTCCACAGCGCGCCGCCGAAGACGGCGGGCGGCCGCAGCGCGTCGCCGAGCCCGACAGCGCGGGCCAGGTCGACCGCTTCGGGGCGGCGGGCCAGCATCGACTCGGCGCCCAGGTCGACGGCGCAGCCGGCGATCTCGCCGCACAGCAGCTTGCCGCCGACCCGGCTGTCCGCCTCCAGGACGGTCACCCGGGCCCCGCCGAGGGCGAGGCGGTGGGCGGCGGCCAGTCCGGCGACGCCGGCGCCGAGCACCAGGACGTCGGCGTCCGACTCCCGGCCGGCGGGCCGTGCGTCAGCGGGCGGTGCGCTCATGGACGTACTCCACCAGGCGGGTCAGCGCGTCCGGGTCGGTGTCCGGCAGCACGCCGTGGCCGAGGTTGAAGACGTGGCCCTCCAGCGAGGCGGCGGCCTCCAGCACCCGGTCGGCCTGCCGCTCCACCGCGTCGCGGGGGGCGAAGAGCACGGCCGGGTCGAGGTTGCCCTGGAGCGCGCGGCCGGGGCCGACGCGGCGGGCGGCCTCGTCGAGCGGCACCCGCCAGTCGACGCCGACGACGTCCGCGCCGGCCTCACCGAGCAGACCGAGCAGTTCGCCGGTGCCCACGCCGAAGTGGATCCGCGGCACCCCGTGGTGCTCGACCGCGCGGAAGACCTTCTCGGAGGCCGGCATGACCAGTTCGCGGTAGTCGCGGGGGGCCAGGGCGCCCACCCAGGAGTCGAAGAGCTGCACCGCGCTCGCCCCGGCCCGGATCTGCACCTCCAGGAAGGCGGCGGTGATGTCCGCGAGCCGGTCCAGCAGGTCGGCCCACAGCTCGGGGTCGCCGTACATCAGGGCCTTGGTGTGCTCGTGGTTGCGGGAGGGGCCGCCCTCCACGAGGTAGCTGGCCAGCGTGAAGGGCGCGCCGGCGAAGCCGATGAGCGGGGTGGTGCCCAGCTCCCCGGTGAGCATGCCGATCGCCTCGGTGACGTAGGAGACGTCGTCCGGCTCCAGCGGGCGCAGCCGCTCCAGGTCGGCGCGGGAGCGGATGGGGCGGTCCACGACCGGCCCGACGCCCGGCTTGATGTCCAGGTCCACACCGATCGCCTTGAGCGGCACGACGATGTCGCTGAAGTAGATGGCCGCGTCGACGCCGTGGCGGCGGACGGGCTGGAGGGTGATCTCGGTGACCAGGTCGGGGCGCATGCAGGAGTCCAGCATGGCGACGCCCTCGCGGACCTTGCGGTACTCGGGCAGCGATCGGCCCGCCTGCCGCATGAACCAGACCGGTGTGTGCGGCACCGGTTCGCGTCGGCACGCTCTCACGAACGCGGAGTCGGCGGTCTTGCGCTGCGGGCCCGTCGGGCGGTCGTCGACACTCACGCGTCGAAGTCTCGCACGAGCCGGTGGACGACCGACAACGCACCGGGTGTCCCTACCGCGACCGGCCGGTTGTTCCGCCTACTCTTCGGCCATGGGAGCGGCGCGAGCACACACAACTGAGGGTGCGGACGGCGGGGAGGGCCTTCCCCCGGCGTTCCGGCAGGCGGTCGGCGCGCTCACCGCGGTGCGGCCGAGGCACGAGGTGCGGCTCGACCCGCTGCCCCCGCCGCGACGGCTGGCGCCGTACGCGCACGCGGTGGAGGCGTCGGTCACCGTCGACGACGAGGAGCTGGCCGACGGCCGGTTTGTCCTGCTGCACGATCCGCGCGGGCAGGAGGGCTGGCACGGCACGTTCCGGGTGGTCACCCTGGCCCGGGCGGAGCTGGAGGCGGAGATGGCCGCCGACCCGCTGCTGCCGGAGGTGACCTGGTCCTGGCTGACCGGGGCGCTGGAGGCGCGCGGCGCGACGTACGAGGCGCCCAGCGGCACGGTCACCCGTTCCTCCTCCCACTACTTCGGCGACCTGGCAGAGCGCGCGCCGCAGGCGGAGATCGAGATCCGGGCGTCCTGGACCGCGCCGGCGGACCGGGAGCCGGTGCCGGACACGGCGGCTCACCTGCTGGCGTGGTGCGAGCTGCTCGGGCAGTGCGCGGGGCTCCCGCCGGAGAGCGGGCAGCACGCCGGGGTCGTCCAACTCCCCCAGCGCCGCGGTCCGCACCCCCTCTGAGCGGCGGCGGGGATCACGGGGGCGGCGCGGGGACGTGCGCCGCCGCGGGGACGACCACTCGCCCCTTTGTCCGATTTGCGAGAAATGTTCTCACTCGTTCGTGATCTTCCTCTAAAGGCCGCCCGCCAGGGTGCCGAAGGAGTCACTGACCCTTCCACAAGGGATCGTCCCGACTTCCCGTAAGTCGGCTACCGTCCCCATCTCCTCTCCCAGGAGGCCCGGTGTCTGTTCTCCTCGAGCACCCCACAAGCCTGGTCGCCTACCGCCCGAACAAGCCGACGGCCATGGTCGTCATGGCCGACCCCCGAGTCCGCTCCACCGTGACGCGCCACCTGTGGGCGCTCGGGGTGCGGGACGTGATCGAGGCGTCGTCGGTGGCGGAAGCGCGCCCCCGGGTGGCCAACCCGCGCGACATCTGCGTGGCGGAGGTCCACCTACCTGACGGATCCGGTCTCACCCTGTTGTCCGAAACCCGGGCGGCCGGCTGGCCGAACGGGCTGGCACTGTCCGCGGCCGACGACATCGGCGCCGTCCGCAACGCCCTGGCCGGCGGCGTCAAGGGCTACGTCGTCACCGGCACCCGCAACAACCTCGCGATGGGCCTGCGCTCCGGCGCGGCGGCCATGGCGGGACCCGGCGCCCGCATGCACCGCCGTCCCCCGGGAGCGCCGGGCCACCCCGGCGGCCACCGGGAGCTGTCCGGACGCGAGGTGGAGGTCCTGCGGCTGGTCGCCGAAGGACAGTCCAACAAGGCCATCGGCGTCTCCATGGGCCTCTCCGCACTCACCGTGAAGAGCCACCTGGCCCGCATCGCCCGCAAGCTGGGCACCGGCGACCGCGCCGGCATGGTCGCCGTAGCCCTGCGGACCGGCATCATCCACTGACCGCCACACCGACGACCCGGGCCCGGGAGTCGGAGGTCAGCGAGCCAGTACCCGCCGGCGTAACGTTCCGTCGGCGGGTGCTGGGCACCAGGTGGGCACAGCTACCCTTAGCGGGTGACCGACGCCGAAGAGACCTCAGCAACCGACACCGCTCAGGCCCCCTC
>NZ_WMLF01000010.1 GCF_014156695.1 Streptomyces durbertensis
CGTAACAACACCGGCACCGACACCCGCCCCGATTGTCCTCTCACCGCCCCAGCGTCGCAGAGATTGCGTAGTTCTACTGAGCCTTCCGCCTGCCCCTACGCGCCACGGGGAGCCGGCGGCACACTCGGGTGGGCCCGAACGCCGCCCCGGCCCGGAGGTCGATGTGAGTTCCCCGCAGTCGCTTCTTGAAAACCGCCCCGTCTCCGTGGCGCACCTCTTCTTCTCGAGGATCCGGAGCACACCCTCCCATGTCGCCTACCGCTACCCGGCGCCCGCCGGCGCCGGCGACGCCTCCTCCTCCGGCACCGAGCAGTGGCAGTCGCTGACCTGGGAGCAGACCGGCGAGCGGGTCAGGCTGATCGCGGCCGGACTGCTCTCGCTCGGGGTGCGGCCCGAGGAGCGGGTGGCGATCTCCTCCGCGACCCGCGTGGAGTGGATCCTCGCCGACCTGGGCGTCATGTGCGCGGGCGCCGCCGCCACCGCCGTCTACCCCAGCACCAACGCCGAGGAGACGGCGTACATCCTCGCCGACTCCGGCAGCCGGGCGATCTTCGTCGAGAACGTCGAGCAGCTGGCGAAGGTCGCCGCCCACGCCGACCGCCTGCCCGGACTCGACCACGCGATCCTCTTCGACTCCCCGGCGGACACCCCGCCCGCCGCGGGTCTCGAAGTCCTGTCCCTCGCCGAACTGGAGGAGCGCGGCGCCGCGTACCTGGCCGAGCGTCCCGACGCGGTCGAGGCGGCGGTGGCAGCCATCGAACGGGAACACCTCGCCACCCTCATCTACACCTCCGGCACGACCGGCCGCCCCAAAGGCGTGCGCCTGGTGCACGACTGCTGGTCGTACCAGGGCGTCGCCCAGGAGGTCAGCGGGCTGCTGCGCCCCGACGACGTGCAGTTCCTCTGGCTGCCGCTGTCCCACGTCTTCGGCAAGGCCCTGATCTCCGGCCAGATCAGGACCGGACACGTGATGGCCGTGGACGGACGCGTCGACCGCATCATCACCAACCTGCCGGCCGTCCGGCCCACGGTGATGGCGTCGGCGCCCCGGATCTTCGAGAAGGTCTACAACGGCATCGCGAGCAAGGCGCGGGCCGAGGGCGGCGCCAAGTACAAGATCTTCCTCTGGGCGGCGAAGGTGGCCCGCGACCACGCCAAGGCGCGACACGACCTCGCGACGGGTTCCACGCGCGGCGGGATCCCGCCGTGGCTCACCGCGCAACACGCCGTGGCCGACCGGCTCGTGTACCGCAAGATCCGCGCCGCTTTCGGCGGCAACCTGCGCGGCAGCGTCTCCGGCAGCGCCGCCCTCGCCCCCGAGATCGGCTACTTCTTCGCCGGCGCCGGCGTGCCCGTGCTCGAAGGCTACGGTCTGACCGAGACCAGCGCCGCCTGCACCGTCAACCCCGCCGACGACCTCCGCGTCGGCACCGTCGGCAAGGCCCTCCCCGGAAACGAGGTCCGCGTCGCCGAGGACGGCGAGATCCTGCTCAAGGGCCCCGGGATCATGCGCGGCTACCACAACCTCCCGGAGAAGACCGCCGAGGTCCTGACCGGCGACGGCTGGTTCCACACCGGAGACATCGGCGAGATCGACAACGACGGCTTCATCCGGATCACCGACCGCAAGAAGGACCTCTTCAAGACCTCCGGCGGCAAGTACGTCGCCCCCACCGAGATCGAGGGCCGCTTCAAAGCCGTCTGCCCGTTCGTCAGCAACGTCCTGGTCATCGGCGACGGCCGCAACTACTGCACCGCCCTGATCGCCCTCGACGAGACGGCCATCATGCCCTGGGCGGAAACACACGGCCTCAGCGGCCGCGACTACGCGGAAGTCGTCTCCTCACCGCAGGTCCACGAGCTGGTCGACGGCTTCGTCCAGCGCGTCAACGGCGACCTGCAACGGTGGCAGACCATCAAGAAGTTCTCCCTCCTCCCCCGCGACCTCGACGTGGAACACGGCGAACTCACCCCGAGCCTCAAGGTCAAACGCCCCGTCGTCGAACGCGAGTACGCCGACGCCATCAGGACCATGTACGAGGGCTCCCGCGAGGCGTGACACCCTCACCCCAGCGCAACCGAGCGGGACGGGCCCCGCGATCCGGAGCCCGTCCTGCTCGCCGTCCGAGTGTGCGGCGGTGGTCGGCCCACCGCCACCCACGAACCGGATCGCCCCGGCGTCAGTGGTGCGCTCCAACCCCACACCGCTCAACAGCCTCCCGGGAGAACCGGGGGGATGTGGACCGTTTGAACTGTCGGCTATCTTCTGTCCGCGTGGCAGGGCAGGAAAGGAAGACGCCAGACCGCGTCCGACCGGCTGACGATCTCTCGGAGTTCCCGAGCGCTTCGGCGTGACAGGGCCTGCGTCACAGTGTCGAGAAGGGCTCTCGCTGCCAGGCGGTCGCCGCAGCAGTACCAATCCACGTTGCCCCACTCGTAGTCGTGCCACAGAGTCCGCTCGGGCTGCTGGACGTAGCTCTTCCACAGGTCCACGGCCGCACCGACGTCGCCTGGCAGCAGATAGTTCCGGGTGCGCTCAAGACGGGCGATCTCGGAGTGTGCCCGGGAGGACAGGCCGTCGATGACTCGCCTTGGATTTGTTGTCCGGTGGCTGCCCGGGGCGCCAGCGCGGATCTGTGCCAGCCGTCTACGCGGCATCGGCCTTTCGGTTCATCGTCATGCGGTACATGTTGGCACGGTCTCCGTTGGCATCACGAGCGGGTTTACTCGCCGGCCGGACACACGGATCGGGGAGCTGCTTCCGCAGAGAGGAGACCCGTTCCATGCCGCCGCGAACGACTGAGCCCCCGTCAAGGCTGCCGCCCGACCGTTCCCCCTAAACCGGCGTTTGCTGCTTCCCCAGGGCGGCCGAGGCCTTCTGAGCCACAGCGACCAAGAGTTGTTCAGGCATGTCCTACCGCCTGCGTCAGATCGCGAGGAGAACCCTGGACAGGGCCTCAACGGGTGAGCAGGCTCTGGATCGCCGTCGTGATCTCGTCGGGGGCTTCCTCGGCCACGAAATGACCTGCTCGGGTCAGCCGGTGGTCCAGGTCCGGGGCCCACGCCTTCCAGACCTCGGCGGCGTCATAGCCGAGTTGGGCGCCCCAGTCCTGCTGGACGACCGTCACGGGCATGGCGAGCTGCGACCCGGCGTCCAGGTCCGCCTGGTCGTGCGTCACGTCGATGCCGGCCGACGCGCGGTAGTCCGCGACGATCGAGGTGACGGCGGCCGCGCTCGCCCGCAGGTACTCGGCGCGTACCGCCGGAGGGATGGCGGCCGAGTCGTTCGCCCAGGCATCGAGGAACGAGCCGAAGAACGCGTCCGCACTGTTGGTGATCATGGTTTCCGGCAGGCCGGGCGGCTGCGCCATGAGGAAGAGGTGGTAGCCGACCGCCGCCGAGGTGCCGTGCAGGACGTTCCACATGTCGAGTGTCGGCACGATGTCGAGGATGCCCAGGTGGGTGACGGTGTCGGGGTGGTCGAGCCCGGCGCGGAAGGCGACGAGGGCTCCCCGGTCGTGGCCGACGAGGGCAAAGCGCTCGTGGCCGAGCGCGGCCGCCATGGTCACGACGTCGGCGGCCATGGTGCGCTTGGCGTAGACGTCGGGTGTGGTGGCCGCCGGCTTGTCGCTGGCCCCGTAGCCGCGCAGGTCGGGGCAGATCACCGTGTGCTCGCCGGCGAGGCGCTCGGCGACGTGCCGCCACATCAGGTGGGTCTGGGGGAAGCCGTGCAGCAGCACGACCGGGCTGCCGCTGCCGCCGACGGCGGCGGACAGCTCCACGCCGTCCGTACCGGGTACGCGGACCTGGTCGAAGCCGGGGATGGTGGGGGTCATGGAAGAACCGTCCTCTGGGGTTCGGGGCTGACCGGGTCAGCGTGGGTGACGTCGATCAGCAGCCGATCAGTACGGCTTGGCGTGGCCGCCCACACCGCCCGCAGGATGGGGGTATGCAGATCGACGTGCTCGGTGCCATACGGGCCTTCCACGACGACGGCACTCCCGTCGGCCTCGGCGGCCCCCGCCATCGCGAGGTGCTCGCCCGCCTCGTCGCCGCCGACGGGCGGATGGTCACCACCGACACCCTCGTCGACGGCCTGTGGACCGACCCGCCGGCCCGCGCCGTGGGGGCGCTGCGGACGTTCGTCGCCGCGCTGCGGCGGGCTCTCGAACCCGACCGCCCTCCCCGGACACCGCCACGGGTGCTGGTCACCGAAGGGCCCGGCTACGCGCTGCGCCTGCCGCGCGAGAACGTGGACGTGCACCGGTTCGAGGACGCGCTGGCCCGCACCCGGCGCGGTTCCGACACGGTGACCGAGCTCAGCGCGGCCCTCGCCGCCTGGCGCGGGCCCGCCTACGCCGACATGCCCGACGCGGCGTGGGCGCGGCGGGAGCGGACCCGGCTGGAGGAGTTGCGGCTGGAGGCGGTGGAACTGCGCGCCCGCGTCCTCCTCGACCAGGGCGGGGGTGCGGGTCTGGTCGCCGAGCTGGGTGCGCACGTCGGCGAGCATCCGTGGCGGGAACCGGCCTGGGAGCTGCTGGCCCGCGCGCTCCATCGCGCTGGCCGCCAGGCCGACGCGCTTGCCGCTCTCCGCCGGGCCCGCACGATGCTCGTCGACCAGCTCGGTCTCGACCCCGGTGCCGCGCTCCAGAAGCTGGAGGCGGACATCCTCAACGGGTCCGTGCCCCCGGAGGGCGCACCTACCACGTGGACCGGTTCCCGCGCCCGGCTCGGCCCGCGTACGACCGTGGATCTTGCCCGCACGCTCGCGCTGGCGGGCGGCGACGCCCTCGTCCACTCACGACGCGACCGCCTCGCCGCAATCCAGGCGGCGGAACGCACGGGAGACCTCTCCCTCGCCGCCCGGATCATCGGCGCCTACGACGTGCCCGCCAGCTGGAGCAGGGCCGACGACCCGGGGCAGTCCCGCGCCGTCGTCGCGGCCGCCGAGCGCACACTCGCCGCACTCGGTCCCGACCGCCCCGCCGACCTGGCCGCCCGCCTCCTGGCCACCATCGCCGTGGAGAGCCGCAGCGCGGACCTGTCGGAGGCCGCTTCGCGGCGCGCCCGGCAGGCTGCGGAACGGGCCGAGGCCCTGGCGCGGGACCTTGCCGATCCGGCACTGCTGGCGTTCGCCCTCAACGGAGTGTTCCTGCAGTCGTTCAACCGGCCGGGACTCGCGGCGGTGCGCGACCGGATCGGTGCCGAGATCCTGGACCTGGCCACCCGGCACGACCTGCACAACTTCGCCGTGCTCGGCCGGCTCGTCCGCCTCCAGTCGGCGTCGGCTCTCGGCGACCTCGACGCCGCGACCGCGCACGCGGTGGCGGCGGAAGAGCTTGCCGCCACGACCGAGGCGCGGCTCGTCTCCGTCCTCACCGGGTGGTTCCGGGCCCGGGTCACGGCGGCTCTCAGTACCGAGCCCGGCGGGCCGAGCGCGGCGGCGGCCGCGGAGGAGTTCCGGGCCGCCGAGGACGCCCTGCGGCCGGCCGGCATGCCGGGCCTCCACCGCGGCCTGTTCCCCCTCGCCCTCCTCGGCCTCCGCCTGCTGCATGGCCGGGCCGCGCCCACCGACCCTCGGCTCGATTGGGGCCCGTACGCCACCTGGGCACGGCCCCTCGTGCTGCTCGCCCAGGGCAGGGACGAGGAAGCGCGCGCCGCTCTCGCCACGGCACCCGCACCACCGCGCGACCACATGCAGGAAGCCCTCTGGTGCCTTACCGCCCGCGCCGCCGTGACACTCGGCGAGCGCGCAACCGCCTCACGCGCCGCCTCCGCCCTGCGCGACGCCCGCGCGGAGCACGCCGGCGCCGCCAGCGGCCTGCTGACCCTGGGCCCGGTGGCGCGGTACCTCGCCGAAGCGGAGGAGTGCGCGGCAGCGCCCGACAATGCCTGACCCGCCGCCAGGGCCGCCATGCGAGAAGGGGCGTGGCACCGGACCAACTGCACTACTGAGCTCAGTGGTCGGCCGGGCACGGCTTGTCCAGTGACTCCCCCAGCCACTTCGCTACGAACCCGCGGCCCCACGCCAGGGCGTCGGCCGGTTCGTCGGCCGCCGCGCCGGGGGGCGCCTGCTCACCCTCCCTGAACACGGACGCCGACCCGCTTTCAGGCTGTGGCACCAACACGAGGAGCCTGCTACCGACCCAACTTTCGGCCTCCCTCTGCGGCGCGGAGAAGGAGTACGTCCGCTCTCCCCGGTCAGGCTTGTAGTAGCGGTCGACCTCCAGTGTCACCTTCACCGAGTCTCCGGCTGGCTCGGTGTCAACGACGGTGCCCTCCGCCACGACCTCGGCGCAGGCCAGCTGTCCCACCTCGGTCAGGGCAGCCCCCGGAGGGTTCCCCTCACCTTGTCCGCCGCCGCGTACCTCACCGGCGATGACTACCCCGGCGCTCGCCACCACCGCAGCGGCCACCACGAGCGCCCACCGCCGGCGCACCCGGGACGTCACTCCTGCCGGGATCACCGTCCGTCCCCCGTCCACATCTTGGGCGGCAGACTCACGGCACAAGGCCTGGCCGATCCGCTCAAGATCCGCCCGCAGCAAGGCCACGTCCTCGTCCGCTGCACGGTAGTCCCGCATGAAGGCGGCATCGCGAACCTTCTCCTCGGGCACCGGTTCGTCCGTGAGCACGTACATCAGCGGATCTTCCACAGACCGGGAGCCACTCTCGCGGGCCGCGCCGTTGTCCTTGTGTTCCACCGTCACACCGCCTCGACCTCGTGCAGCACCGCACGAAGGCTCCGTACCGCCGCGTGCAGTCTGCTCTTCACCGTTCCTTCGGGAACGCCCAGCTCTCCCGCGATCTGCCGGACCGACAGGTCTGCGTGAAACCGCAGCACCACCACCTGCCGCTGCACGTCCGGCAGCCGCTCAAGCGCCCGAGCGACCGCGAGGGCCCGCACGCAAGCCTCCTCACCGCCGTCCCCTTCTCCCACCACGGTCCGAAGAGCGCTGAGCCTCTCCTCCAGACGTCTGCGGCGGCGGACGGACCGGTGCCAGTCCCTCGCCAGGTTCGACGCCACGACCGCAGCCCAGGCGGAGACGTTCCGTGGCGGCTCGCCGCCGCCCTCCAGCCGCTCCAGTAACCGCAACCTGACCTGCTGCACTCCGTCCTGCAGATCCGCGTACGGCACCCCGCCGAACGCGAGTACGACACGAACCCGCTCCTCCTGGCCTGCGTCCAGCAACTCCGGTCGTCCGCTGTCCGCTCTCGTCCGCGACAACAGTGCCCTCCCCTTCTGGCAGTCACCCCTACGACGCCGCAGCGCACAGGAACGTTCGATCCGGAGGCAGAACGTCTGGTCGGCCGGCGAAGTCCGCCGGGCCGCGTGCGAGTCACTGTCGCGGGGAAGAGGACTTGGAGGCCGGGGGGAGGGCCGGACACGCGGCACGGCTCGCCTGCGGTACTGCTCAGCAGCCAGGCTCAATCTCCAGGCCGGCACCCTTAGTTCACCCGCCGGGCGGTCGCGGCGGGCGCCATTTCCCCGAGCGGAACTCGTCGAGGAGGCGTCGGCTCGCGGCGGTGAAGGGATGCTCGGGGCCCAGGCCGCGTTCCCGCCTCGCGACGACGTCGGTCATCAGCTCGATCCCCTCGGCGACGTGGCCGAGCGCGGTCCGGGTTCGGGCGTGAAGCTGCCGCGCCGCGAGCACGAGCGGGTAGTCGGGCCCGAAGCGCCGCACATACCCCTCGGTGACAAGCCGCATCTCCTCGTCGGCCTCGCCGAACCGGCCCAGGAGGTACAGCGCCCAGGCGTGGTTGTGTGCGGCGCCGAGCGTCACGGTGTGATCGGGGCCGAGCAACCGGGCGCATTCCGCCGGCAGCAGGAGCAGCGCGCCGTCTTCCTCCGTGAGCGTCTGGGAGGCGGGCAGCATCTCCAGCAGACTGGCGCGGGAGCGCAGGGTCAGGGGATGCGCGGCGCCCAGTGCCTTGCGGCGACCGGTGACGGTGGCGCGCAGGAGGGCGAGCGACTCCTCGCGCCTGCCGAGGTTCGCCAGCACGAGCTGGAGGCCGTAGCCGGTGTCCAGGGTGTCGGGGTCGTCGACACCGAACAGTCGCTCCTGGGCGGCACGGACGTCGCGGAGCGAGGACTCGGCCTCGGCGTACCTGCCCAGCCGAAACAGCGCCCGGCCGGCCCGGGATCGGGCGGCCAGTACAAGACGGTGCTCCGCGCCGAGCCGCCGCTCCGTGACGTCGGCGGCCGTGCGGGAGGTCTCCCATGCCGACAGGTAGTCCCCGGTGCGGTGCAGGGCGACCGACAGTCGTGTCACGACGGCCAGCGCGTCGGCCAGGGTCGACGGTTCGCCGACGCGGCGCAGCAGGGCGAGTGCGTGGGGGACGAGCAGACGGAGTCGCGGATCGTCGGGACCCGCGTCGGGGACGCCGGGGACGGCCGCGTCGAGCAGCCGGACGGCGGTCGTGTCGAGAACCGGCGTCCGTTCCGCAGGCGTCGCCGCCGAGACGCTGTCGAGCAGTACACCGTGGCTCTGTACGCAGCGCGCGCCGGCGTCGACCAGTTCGGTCAGCGACTGGTCGAGCAGCGCCCTCAGGGCGGTCTCGGTACGGGCGCGGGGGAGGACGCCGCTGATGTCGGCGTGGTCGAGCAGGGTCAGCGGCAGTGGCTCGGGAGCGAACCTGGCCAGCAGTCTGAGCAGTTCCGCCGCTTCGGGCAGTCCGCGCGCCTCGAACGTGTCGAGCGTCAACTGCCAGGTGAGGCCGACCAGGTGCCGTGGGTCCGCACCGGGCAGCGCCTCGGCTCCCCGGTCGATGAGCTGGACTCGTTCGCCTTCGTCGAGATGGTGCCCGTACGCCTCCATCGTCCAGGGGTCGAGGACCTGGTGGGAGAGGAACCCGCCTGCCAGGGTGAGGGCGAGCGGCAGCCGTCCGAGGCGGTCCGCGATCTGCGCCGCGTGCTCGGCGGTACCGCTGTGCGGGGCGAGGTCGCACAGCACAAGCGCGGCGTCGGCACGCGGCAGTACACCGATGTGCTGCAGTTCGGCCCCCGGCCACCAGCGGGCGGCTGCCCGGCGGGTGGTGACCACGACGGTGCCGCGCGGGCTGGACCGCAGCCAGCTTCCGTCCCGCAGGATCTCCGGCTCGTCGGCGTTGTCGAGCACCAGCAGCCACGGCTCGGCGGAGCGGTCGAGGTACCGCCAGACGAGGTCGGCCGCGGGACGGAGCCCGGTGCGGGCGGCCAGCAGCTCCCCGTCGTCCGCACCCCGGTCGGCTGCCACGGCCAGCATGCCGGCGCGCAGGTTCGCACGGTCGGAGGCGTTGACCCACAGGCCCACCCGGCCGTACTCGCCGGTGGCCGCCTGGAAGGCGGCGTAGGCGACCGCCGTCTTGCCGCAGCCGCCCATGCCGTACAGCACGTAGACCTCGCCGCCGCGTGTCGCCTCGACGCCTGCCCGCAGGCGTTCCATCACCTCGGCGCGGTCGCGCAGCACGGCCGGAGGCCGCCCGACCGCCGGGAGGCGGACCGAGTCCGGGCTGCTGGGCCCGGCGGTGCCGCCGACGTGATGGTGGTGTTCGCTGATGTGCTGGTCGCCCGACGCCTGGTAGACACGCCCCCGGTCCTCGGCGTGACCGTCCATCGCTCCCGTCATCGATCGGCGATGTGCTGGTCTCGTCCCGCCTGGTAGACCCGCGCGTGACCGGACGCGGTGGCCTGCTGCGCGACCTGCCGGGCGGCGCTGCCGCCGGGATCGAGCTCGTCCAGCAGTCTGCGCAGTTCCTCGGCCGCGGCGGGCTGGGCGACCAGCAGACGCCGTACCAGTCCCTCCCACTGCAGACGCAGCGCGTGCATCGTCTCCTGGTCGTTCGCCGCCACGGCGACCAGAACGTCCTCGCGGCTGGCCTCCAACTCGGCGGCCACGGTCGCGGCGCGCTGCGGCTGCATCCGGCGCCAGAGCTGTGTGAGCCCCTCGCGGGTGCGCTGCCACGCGTCGGTTGCCATCAGCGTGACCAAGGTGGCTCCTGCGCTCTGTGCGAGCACCTCCGGGTCCACGGACACCCCTCCATTCTCCCGTTTATCCGGTTTCCCGACACCGCGTCCGTCAACCGCCCGCCATGCGTCGAACCGACTCCCCTCCTGATCAATATCGTCGCACTCCTGAGCGGTACGAGACAAGATGGCGCCTTTTCGTCGCCATTTTCACCACAGGGCCAACCTGACGCATGGTCAGACCACCGTGTCGACTGCTACCGTAGCGCCACCGGAACGTTCGAGGGGGCGAGGGCGATGACCAGGCCATGGGAAGCCGATCCGACCACGGGTTTCAAGAGACGTCTGGGAAAGTCACCCCAGGAACTGGGGAACACAACCGGCACTCCCGACTGTCCCGATATCTGGGAACTTGAGAACGGGGACATCGCCGTCATCGGCCGGGACCTCACGCGGTCACTCGGCACGAACCTGCCCGACGGGGTCTCGATCGGAGCGGACGAACGACTCGTGGTCATCCCGAGGAACATGATCGTCGCGGCGAAGCCGGACATCCCCGGTGTTTGACTCCTTCCCCAGCGGCGCGTCCGAGCGCATGGACCGCCCCAACTACCACGCGGACTTCAAGCGGGTCTACCACAGCGGCATCGGCTTCCTGAACAAGCTCGAACGCGGGCAGCACTTCAAGGAGCGGGGCTTCGACAGTTGGGAGGCCTTCGCCGCCGGTGACTGGCCAAGCGCGCTGGCCCTCGCCGACCAGAGGCGCGACGACTACGCGGAGGAACTCCAGAGGGCGGCGCGGCTGGGCGTTTCCCACCGCCGCCTCCGCGTCGTGGAGTTCCCGATCACCCCGTATGTGCAGTGGGAGTTCTTTGTCCTACGGGTACGCGTGGATCTCGGCGACGACATCAAAGTGCTCGACGCCCGCAGGATTTCCGACATCGAGAAGAACCGCCCGGTTCCCGAAGTGGTGATTCTCGGAGACGTGGCCATGTACGAGGTCGTCTACGACCGCGACGGAAACGCGGACGGAGCCAACCGCTTCACCGATCGATCACTGATCCGGAAAACCTCGACCGGTTTCGACGCGCTGTACGAGAGCGGTGAGGATTTCCACGACTTCTTCGACCGGGAGATCGTTCCACTCCCCCCACCTCAGGGCCCCGGCGTGCAGACGCACTCCCCCGGTTCACGGCGATCCCCCGAATGAGCGAGCGGAAACCAGACGGTCTCCGCCCAGCCTCAGCTACGCCGTAACAGGCTCGTCCACGGCCGCGTCAGCGCCGCCGGCCACCACGCGGCGCAGGACGCATGCAAGCTCCGACGCCCGTTGGGACGTGCGCAGGGCTGTCGGTGGGCTACGCCCGCCGACAGCCCTGCCCCCCGTCAGAGCGTCGCGAACTCCACGAACGCGGCCCCGCAAGGGGGTTTGGGTTCGTGCGGTGAGCAGCCGCTCCCATGATGAAGTCGACCGCGCCGATGGCTATGGCCGTGGCCGTGGCCGTATCTCTCTCCCCGGAAGCTTCTGGTTCAGAGGCGACCGAGCGTTCGGACCGTCCAGCCGGCGTCGCGCCACTGGTCGATGTCGAGGGCGCTGCGTGCGTCGATCACCTTGGGGCTGTGGGCAATGGTGGCGAGCCGCCGAGGGTCGACCTGGGCGAACTGCGGCCACTCTGTCAGGTGGATGAGGAGGTCAGCGTCTTCGACGGCGGCGATGTGGTCCTCGGCGTAGTCGAGTTCGGGAAAGCGTTTGCGGGCGTTGTCGAGGGCCTTGGGGTCGGTGACGGTCACGGTCGCCCCGAGGTCGTGAAGCCTCTGGGCGACGGCCAGGGCGGGCGAGTCTCGGATGTCGTCGGTCTCGGGCTTGAAGGCGGCGCCCCAGACGGTGATCCGCTTGCCGCGCAGGTCGACGCCGAGTGCTTCGCGGGCGAGGTCGATGACGCGCTGACGACGGCGTCCGTTGACGGCGTCGACCTCGCGGAGGATACCGACGGCCTCGCTGGCATCGAGCTCGTCGGCGCGGGCGATGAAGCCGTGGATGTCCTTGGGCAGACAGCCGCCGCCGAAGCCGACACCTGGACGCATCCCGTGGCGGCCGATGTGGATGTCGTGGCCGAGGATCGCGGCGAGCTCAACGACGTTCGCTCCGGATTTCTCGCAGACCTCGGCCATCGCGTTGACGAAGGAGATCTTGGCGGCGAGGAAGGAGTTCGCGGCGCCCTTGGCAAGCTCGGCGGTGGCCCAGTCGGTGACGATCGTCGGCGTCCCCGCTTCGATGATCTTGCCGAATGCCTGCCTGAGCAGTGTCTCAGCCCAGGAGTGTGCCGTGTCGAAGCCGAGGACGAGCCGGTCGGGGTGGAGGGTGTCCTCGACGGCGAACGACTCGCGCAGGAACTCCGGGTTCCAGGCGACCTCGATCTGGCCCCCGGCGGGAGCGTGCTCGCGCAGGCGCTCGCTCTGCGCATCAACCAGCTCGCGCAGGCCGCCGGGCTGGGGACGGACTACTCACACACCTCCGTCGCCAACTGGTGCCGGCGCGGAATGACGCCGAAGTGGCCGGTTCCGAGGTTGATCGCCAATGCCTTGGCGGAGCGGCTCGGCCGCCCGGTAGCCCTGGCCGAGATCGGGATGGTGGAGAGCAAGACACCGGACGCCGATGTGGGGTTGGATTTTCCCCGGGACCGTGCCGAGGCGGTCCGAGTGGCCACTTCGTTCTGGAGTTCCGTGAAACGCCGTGACTTCCTGACCGGATCCGGCTTCGCCGTGTCCGCCTTCACAGCCCCCGTAACCCGCTGGCTTGTCACCCTCACCGACGGCGGCGCCGATCACAAGGGCAGCCAGCACGTCGGCCGGACCGACCTGGAGGAACTTCGCGACGCGGCCGAGGACGCCCGCCGCTGGGACTCCAAGTACGGCGGCGGGAACTGGAAGGCCAACTCCGTCACCACCTGCCTCCAGGAGAGGGCCGCCCCGCTGCTCCGGGGCACCTTCACCGACGCGGTGGGCCGGGATCTGTTCTCCGTGACCAGCGAGCTGTCCCGGCTGGCCGGCTGGACCGCGTTCGACGTCGGTCAGCACGATGTCGCCCAGCGGCATTTCATTCAGGCCCTCCGCCTGGCCAGGGCTGGCGGGGACGTTCAGCTCGGCTGCTACGTGTTGACCACGATGGCGATGCAGTCCCTGCTGCGGGGCTTCGCCTCCGAGGCCGTCGACATGGCCCAGGGCGCCTTCGAGCGGGCCAAAGGACAAGCGCCCCGCAGGGTCCTGGCGTTCACCAAGCTGATCGAGGCCCGTGCCCATGCCCGTGACAGAGACGCGAAGGCGGCCTCACATGCCCTGGCCACCTCCGAGAGCCTCCTGGAACGCGCGGAAGCCGACAACGGTTACGAGCCGGCCTGGATCGACTTCTACCACCACGCCCGCCTCTCCGCGGACGCCGCCGAGGTCTTCCGCGACCTGAGGAATCCCAAAGCCGCCCTCGCCTGGAACCAGCGGGCAGCCGCGATGCCGTCGGGGGTGTTCACCCGGTCCGTCGGGATGCGGCTGGCGATCGTGGGTACCGTCCACCTCCAGGCACGCGACCTCGACCACGGCCTGCGGTTGGGCAACCGGTCCGTGGACATCCTGGCCCGCGTCCAGTCCTCCCGAGCGAAGGACTACGTCCGCGAGTTCAACACCGCCCTGGTTGCCTGGCGGCACGAGCCGGCCGTCCGCGACTTCCTCCACCGCACACGCACCGAACTCGGCATCACCGCGTGAAGCTTGTTCCTTGTCTTTCCTCGTTTCTGCTCCGAGTTGCCAGGAGCACGAGCTCGTGGTTCGCGCACTGGTGCCCATGCCCGAATGAGGCTGGAACGGGGCTGCGTGGCGGCGACCGGTGGTTGGCCGTTCCGGTTCCGAGTCGGCCGCGACCGGACGCCCGACGGAGTGGGCGGAGACTTCTGGCAGCATGGCCTTGTGAACACTCCGAACGACCCGGACGAGCCACTCCAGCTGCTGATGGGCTTGGAGGTCAGCGCCGTGTCCTTCGTGCGCGACTATGTCGAACTGCACTTCGACGGACCGGTTCTACGGGCCTTGAGCGACCCCGTGGGAGTGTACGGGGGCCGCGAGTGGCGCTTCCCCGCACCGGGGTCCCTGGAGCTCATGCGCTGCTACATCGGCAAGACCGTCGACGGCTGTGAACTGGATCCGGATCGGATTCTCGCCCTGGACTTCGGGGAGCACCGCTTCGTCATCCCGTTGGACTCCGATTCCAGCGGGAGCCCGGAGGCGGCCCACATGGTCGGCGTCGACGAGAGCGGCCGGGCTTCTGGCCTCGGCGGAATGTGGATCTGGTAGCACGGGCGGTACCGACCCGGGGTGGCCAACTCACCTCGCCCCGTCGACGTGTCCCTCCACGCGGGAGCGGCATCCCTTCGCCGAGTGCCACCAACCGCGCCATCGGCCACACGCCCCACACGCTGACGAAGGTGGGCGTGGGCAGACACAGTCTCAATGACGCGATCAGCGGCAGAGCGCCATGATCGTGCCGTCGAAGTCGGGGTACTTCCGGGCGGCCAGTGCGATCACGTCGGCGGCTGACCGCCTACCGTCTGGTGCGTGGCGTTGGGCTATGGCGACCAGTGCCGGGCGGGGGCGGGGAGCCCATTCGGGCTCGGACGTGGTGAACGAGGGGGTTGCCTCGAGTGGGCCGTATCCGTCGGCCAGTAGCCAGAGGAAGTCGTTGAGGTCTCGCGCGAGGACGGCGGTCTCCCCTTCGGACCCGAGGAACACGATGGGCTGCTCGACGAGGGCGCGGTCCCGGTGGTGCAGCCAGATCGCCGCGTAGCCTCCGGTGCCGTCCTGTCCGAAGACGCGGAAACGCTCGCCTGTCAGCTCCGCGTTCCCGGTCTACGCACGGAGCCAGCTGGTGGTCTCGTCGGCGCACAGAAAGCATGCGAAGGGCTCGAAGTCGACGCCGTCACCATCGTCGTAAAGGAACGGGACGGTCAGGGCGGCGGCGAGCGCGTCCGGGAAGTGGAGGTCGTCAGCGGATTCCACGAGCGCAGGCTCTCGGGTGAGGCCTCGCGGTGCCCTTCTCTCCTTGGTACGGGTCACTCACCTGGGATAGCTGGTGCCACCAGTGGCCGCATCCGTCGGAGCAGAAGCGATCACGGCGGCGTCGGTCGGCGATCGAGAGCAGCGCGATCAGTAGCCGGAACGCCTTGCGACGTTCGTCGAGAGGCGCGAGACCGGCGACTTTTCCCTGTTGCTCGTCGATCCGACCTCTCGAAATCAGCACTGCGGGGGTATGCGTCGGGCGCAGTCCCGCACGGCGGATACTCTCCGGCGCGTCCTCGGCGACGACGCGCGCCTGGACACAGTGATGACGCAGGAACAGCAACACCTCAGACCGCTCTTCCTGGCGGAGGCCGTCGAACCATGCGATGCCCTCCGACATCGGACGCAGTCCCTGCGCGAACTCGTTGAGCAGCACGTCGCGTTCGTTCATGGCTGCCTCTCGTGGTACGGACGCCGCTCCGCAGCGGTGATCAGGATTCCGAGCAGCACCGCGAGGTCGGCCGCGCCCTCGGCGTCGTCGGCCCAGCGAGCAGTCCGCAGTGCGTGAACCTGGTCGAGGCGGACGCCCTCCCGTGCCAGGACGAAGGCCAAGGCCACTATCGCCGCGCGCGCGTTGCCGTCCTCGAACGGATGGAAGAAGAGAACGTCGAGGTAGGCCCGGGCAGCGCGTGAAGGGAGTGGCAGATCCGGTTGAGCGCTCTCGGTCAGACAGCGCTCAAACCGCTCCTGGGTGTCGGCGGTCAGGCCGTAGCGCTCTCGTCCGCCCTTCGCGAAGGCCGGCATCGTACGGAAACCGGCGGAGTCGTGGCCCAGCACAGTCCGCTGCCACTTCGCCATGAGGGCGAACGTCAGCGGCCTGCCCTGCTCCGCGTCGGCGAAGGCCACGTCGAGGGCGGTCATGACGCGCGCGGCTCCCTCACCGTCCCGTTTGCCTCGCGTTGCCACGAAGAAATCCCGGAAGCCGTCAGGAGCCGGCGCTCCGGAGGCGAGGAATGCGCCACGCCAGGACGGCCACGAGATCTCCGGCCGGATGAGCAGCCAGTCGGCGAGGCTGTCCTTCGGTTCGCTGAGCCCGGAAGTCATCTGACGCCGTCCACGGCTCTGGCGAACCGCGAGCTGACGGCGTCGACCACCGGAACGTCAGGTGCGATCCAACTGCCGAACTGGCCGCCGACCGCGTTCGTGACAATCTCCTGGGCCTGGCCCTCGTCGATGCCACTGTAGGCGAGGAGCCACTGAAGGACTTGCATGCAGTGCCCGTACCAGCCGCTTTCGGCCTGGGTGCGGTCGGCCACCACGGTGACCAGGCGGGTGCATGCTCGCTCCCAGTACCAGTAGTCCGCCGAGGACACCGGGGGGTTCCCCGGCGGAGCCAGGGCCGCGAACCGTTCCTCCAGTTCCTCCAGCCAGCCACGCCATTCCCGAAGGGACTCAACAACCAGCGGGGCTGTCTCGTCCGGGGTCGTCACGGAGTCGGATGAACAGCACCACGCCTCGACGACGCCTCCGTCGACGTCACCCTCGCCGACCGACCAGTTCCATCCGCAGGCCCACCGGCCGTACCGGCCCGCCAGGAACTCGGTGACGGGATCCAGCGATCGCCAACCATCCTCGCGAGCGACTTCAGCGCTGGGCAGCAGGGCGCGACAAGGCGCGCCAACTCCTCAGCCCCATCGGCGTCCATCGCGAACGGATGTCGAGCAGGATCTACTTCCGCCCACGTCATGTTGTGTGCCCACAGTTCACTCACCGTCCCACTCTGCCTGGCGTAGCCGCCCCGACTCCACTCCATATCGAGTGACCGCCGCCCCATCAGCGGGTTCTCTGGGGGCTGATCCTGTGTGGTGGGACGTTGCACCGGAGGGCTATGTTGATCTTCTGAAGATCGTTCTCTAGGGGTGCGGCTCTGTGGCGGGTTGTTGCATCAACCGTCGGATCATGGAGTTGCATTGCGTGCCTTTCCTGTCAGATTGCCCTCTGGCGTGCGGTATTGGACGGTCGTCGATGACGGCCACGAGGTCGTGTTCATCGCTTCGCTGGAGGAAACTCGATCTGATCTCGAAGCCGCGAGGGCGGCCAACCGTGATCTGGCCAGAGCACAGAATCAACCTGCCTGAGCGTGGCCTTCACCTCTCAGGGCGGCGCAGGATCGAGTGTTACGGAGTAAGCGAGCATGTGGGATGGGCCCTTCTATCGAGTCAAACGCGATGGATACGAGATCTGTTTCGTACCTGGAGCAGGAGAGGACCTGGACGAGGTCTGCGACGTGGACATGTGGGTCGTCCGCGATGACGGCGAACGCTGGTCCGGAACTGTGTTCACGCTCGACGAGGTACACCGCATCATGGACCGCCAGCGCCAGGCAGGAGACCCGGAAGGCGATTACTGGTGGTACTGGGACGGCCTCATCGTCCGCGACCCGGGCGTGGCGTCTATGACCGCAGTCATCGACGGACTCGTCGCCTCCGGTGAGTACAAGACGGTCCTTCGTCATGTCGGCCCCGAAGAGGAGATCTGACCTGAAGGGCTGAGGCCGGATCACATCGAACGGCAGTATTGCCACATGTGTTGCACACGATAGTCTCAGCTGGACCGGCGCTGAGCTGCACATATGGTCTCCACTCGCCTCGCGCCACAGGGTTACCCCCAGAAAAGGCGGCAAACGATCTTCGGGAGCTGGGAAGCAATCCACAACTGCTTCTGTCCCGCCTGGGCAGGGGCGCTCGCGCACGCCCCGGATTCGCTCTCGCATGGGGCTTCGCCGGAGGTGGGGACGGCTTCGCCTGATCCTCTGCTCGACCAAGGTGCACGTGACCACGACGAAGGCCGTGAGGGTACGTCTGCTGCCTGACGCTGTCCGGGGGGAGGAGTTCGCGGAGGCGTCACGCTTCCGGGACGACTTCTACGAGTGCCTGAGCGCTCGGCGCGATGAGTTGATGGAGGTGGAGGACGCGTGCTGTCGGCGGAGGCTGCGCTGAAGTCCCTGGTGAGCACGACGCGTTGCCCGGACATCATCGTGGGCACGCAGCGACGTACGGCGGCCTGAACCACGGCGGATCGACGTCGGCCGGCTGCGGACCGCGCCAGCCGCACTGTCCGCTACCGCGTCTCGTCCACGGGCGTCGGGCCGGTTCGTGCGGGTCGAACCGCGCCCCCGCGCAACGGCCTTGGTGCTGGGCCTGCTGGCGGCTGCTGGCTTTGTCCACGAGAACGGGCAGCAGATGTTCACCACTTCGGGAGGCACCCCGCGTAGCGAGGATTCGGAAGGTGACGCTACACACCGTGGCGTTGCACGGTCTCGCGCAGGGGATGGAAAACACGTTGGCCGGTCCGCCGCTGTGCTGCGACGATGCCCCTGTTGTCCTGCGGAGGATGCTTGTTCGTTTTCGTGTGTGCTGGCTGTGGGGCCAGGCTGACCATCCCCATGTCCCAGGTCGCGTTGCCGGCCCACGCTCATCAGAAGTACGGGAACGGGGTCCAGCTCCCGGTGCTCATGGAGTCGGGCACGTTCGCCGTGGACCCGGAGCCCTGGGGGCCACCGTGGCGGAGGTGGGAGGAGATCCGTGACGAAGCGTCCGCCCGTGGTGTCTACGCGCCGGTCTACGCCCTCTCCGACGGTGCTCCCGGCGCGATCGTCATCGCGCCGGGCGACGCCAGCGGTACGGTGCTGATCCCGGAACCTCGCGGAGGCGGTTACTGCTGCGGCCTCGACGGGGCCGACGGCCCCAACGTGGCCTGTCTGGCATGTGCCCTGCCCGTGGCGACCCGGATCGACGACTGCTCGCTCTGGCAGGCGATGTGGCTCGCCCCGAACGCCGTACGCCGCCTTCCCGTCGCCGACGCTGGCGCTGCGCCGCTTTCCTGGTCTGAGCTCATGGCCGAAGGTAAGGGCACGCCCCCGTTTGAGCCGATCGCCACATGGGGGTCGCGGATGGCGGCGGGCCACTGGTCGAACTACTGCTGGTCGTGGAGCCCGCAGTGGGAGGCGGCGGCCGGCCGGGCGCTCGCCCACCTGCTGGCGGCTTCGGAGGGCCAACCGGTGATCGTCCCGGACGGCTTGATCGGGCAGGTCTTCCAACGCGCGCTCGACGCCCTGTTGCCCGCAGGCCCGCAGGCGCGGCGCGCCGTCCTGGCCGGCCCGGGACTGCCAACCCGCAGCAGAGACGCCTCCATACTCCTCGTGCCGTCCCATCCTCAGACAGGCAGGACCTGGGCACCGGCCGACCCGGCACCGTACCTGGTGCCGCTGCCGTTCGGCGTGTGGCTGTGGCTGGCCTTCCCCGAGCCGGACCTGCCCGTCCCCACGTCGGGCGTCCTACCCGTCGGCGCCCTCAGCGACGACTACGACCCGCCCGCGCCGCGCCCCCGTCACCTGTTCCGGGCCGACCCGGAAGTGTTCCGGCGCACCCTGGTCCGGCTGCCGACCGTCCGCAGCCCATGGCTGCGCGAGATCCTCGAGAACCTCACGCACCACATGCGCGCTGGCCTCTTCTAAACAGCACCAAGTACTGGTGACTCCCGAAGTGGAGAACACCTGCTGCCGTTCTCGTGGACAAAGCCACTCCGGCGCGTCCTCGGTGACGGCGCGCGCCTGGACACAGTGATGACGCAGGAACAGCAACACCTCAGACCGCTCTTCCTGGCGGAGGCCGTCGAACCATGCGATGCGCCCGTTCGTCTGGGTCGACGACGAGATCACCGACGCCGATCAGGACTGGGTACACACCCACCACCCCACCCCGGCCCTCCTCCACCGCATCGCGTCCTCCCGCGGCCTCACCGACGAGGACTTCGCAGTCCTCGATCAATGGCTGCGGGCGACTTGGGACTCCTCACAGTGATCCACTGGAACTGATTCTCCCCGAAGACACGTGGGAGGAAGTCGGCGGTCTGGGTGGTCATTTGATCGCTCCTCTGGGGGCGGAGTCGCCGAGCGCTGACGAACGGCCTCATGTCCCTCTACGGAAGGCTGACCGCCGAGCTCGACCGCGCCTCGGGCTTCGGGGTCCGAAAGAGTCGGTGACTTCCCGAGGGGCGCCTGCTGCCCCAGCGCGTCCGTCGCCGGGGCCGCCGCCCTCCGGCCAGGCGGCACAACCCGCGGGTCGGTCATCCGGGCCGGTGATCGCGCTGTGTTTCGCGACCGCGCCGTGCGCGGGAACGCCCCGGCACCAGGGCCGTGCGGACTAGCGGAGCGCCTTCAGTGCGACATCCTGGTAGAAGCCACGGATGTGCTCCTCGACTCGGTCCGCCGCGGCCTTGCCGTCACCGGCCTCGACCGCCTCGTAGATGCGGCGGTGGTCCGCCCTGAGCCGGCCGGCCACCGTTTCCCAGTCCGTGAGCAGGCTGAAGACGTTGAGCAGGTCGTGCCGGATCGCACCACGGATGGCGGTGGTCATGGTGGCGATCAGCCGGTTCCCGGCCGCTTCGGCGAGAGCCACGTGGAACTCGGTGTCGAGATCGTTGAACTCTTCCCGCGTGACGGACTCGTCGTCCATCCGGTCCAGGAGATACCGCATCTGGGCCAGGTCCTTGGGCGTGGCGTCGGAGGCGGCCAGGGTCACGCTGGCCCGCTCCATCGTGATCCGGGCCTCGACGATCTCGCCGAGGTCGAAGTTGGACAGCGCGACGTGGATGCGCAGCAGTCGGCTGAGGCCGATGCTGGGCGTGCCCGCGATGATGCTGCCGGAGTCACGGCCCGTGCCCACTTGCGGACGCCGCAGAACGCCCTGTGCCTCCAGGACCCGCAGCGCCTCGCGGACGGCGGGCCGGCTCACGCCGAGCGCGGAGGCGAGGTCCCGCTCGGGTGGTAGCCGGTCTCCGACGCGTAGCTCACCGGAGACGATCTTCTCCTCGACCTGGTCGAGGACAAGCTCGTAGGTGCGGGCTCGGGAGAGCTGCTGCCAGCCGGAAGCTTGGGACACGGCACTCTCCTGATCTGAGCGGTTGAGCGGTACAGGCCGCACACCTCTTGACCGCCGGGATGGATCCTCCTAGCGTCAGTCTAACCGAAGCTTGGTCTGACCAAACTTAACTGCAGAGACGCCGCGCGACCAGGCTTTCGGATTGGAGCCCCAGGCCCGGCCGCGCGGCTATCACCCCCACCAGGGAGGTAGCCATGAAGGATAGTCCGACTCACCGTCCACAGCCGCCCGCACACAGCACCGGGCATGGCACGCTTGAGGTTCCGCGCCCACCCGTCGGGAGGCGGGTGCCGTGCTGACCGACAACCTGGCCGTTCTCAGCCTGCTGGCCCTGGCCCCGATCATCGTGGTCGGGATCCTGCTGGTGGGGCTGCGCTGGCCCGCCAAGTACGCGATGCCGGTGGGCTATGTACTCGTCGTCGCCATCGCCCTCGTCGCCTGGGAGGTGGGGGTCACCGACGTCCTGGCCTCCTCGGTCCAGGGACTGATCATCGCGCTCACCCTGCTCTACATCGTGTTCGGCGCGCTCCTGCTGCTCGCCACGCTCAACGCGAGCGGTGCGCTGCGCTCGATCCGTTCCGCGTTCACTCAGATCAGCCCCGACCGCCGGGTGCAGGCGATCATCGTGGGCTGGCTGTTCGGGACCTTCATCGAGGGCGCGTCAGGGTTCGGCACACCGGCCGCGGTGGCGGCCCCGCTGCTGCTCGCCCTCGGGTTCCCCGCGATGGCGGCGGTCATGGTGGGGCTTGTCATCCAGAGCACTCCGGTGAGCTTCGGCGCGGTGGGCACGCCCATCCTCGTCGGGGTGAACAACGGGCTCGCCGGTGCGCCGGGGGTCGAGGCCCATCTACGGCAGGAGGGCATCAGCCAGGCGCAGTTCGTGTCCGGGATCGC
Source organism: Streptomyces durbertensis (assembly GCF_014156695.1). Taxonomy (GTDB): domain Bacteria; phylum Actinomycetota; class Actinomycetes; order Streptomycetales; family Streptomycetaceae; genus Streptomyces; species Streptomyces durbertensis. The sequence continues at coordinate 21,826 of NZ_WMLF01000010.1, forward strand.
GGTCGAGGTGGCACTGCTGCACGCGATCATCGGCACGCTGCTGCCGTTGCTCATGGTCTGCATGCTCACCCGCTTCTTCGGCGGCAACCGAAGCTTCGGCGAGGGGCTGGCCGTGGCGCCGTTCGCGCTCTTCGCCGCCGTCGCGATGACCGTCCCCTATGTGGGCGTCGCCGTCCTGTTCGGACCGGAGTTCCCTTCCCTGCTGGGCGGGCTCATCGGTCTGACCATCGTGGTGCTCGCCACCCGGCGGGGCTTCCTGCAGCCCGCCCGGTCATGGGACTTCGAGCCCCGCGAGCGCTGGCGGCCGGAGTGGATGGGCAGCGTGCTGCCGGACATGCGGAAGGCCACCGCTTCGGACATGTCGGTGGTCCGGGCCTGGGTCCCCTACGCGCTGGTGGCCGGTCTGCTGGTGCTCACCCGGCTTCCCCAGCTCCCGCTCAAGGAGTGGCTGTCGGGGATCTCGCTGGAGTGGAAGAGCATCTTCGGCACGGATGTCGCGCAGGCGGTCCAGCCGTTCTTCCTGCCCGGATTCATGTTCCTGGTCACCGTCGCCCTGACGTATCTGGTGCACCGGATGAAGCGCCGGGAGATCCTCGAGTCCTGGCGGGTGGCGGGGCGTCAGATCGTCGCCGCCGGGGTGGCGCTGCTGTTCGCCGTCCCCCTGGTGCGGGTCTTCATCAACTCGGGCCCCGACTTCAACGCCTCGGGTCTGGAGAGCATGCCGCTGACCCTGGCCACGGGCGCCGCGGACGTCGCCGGTTCGGCGTGGCCCGTGATCGCTCCCTGGGTCGGCGCGCTCGGCGCCTTCGTGGCCGGCAGCAACACCATCAGCAATCTCATGTTCTCGCTCTTCCAGTTCTCCACCGCCGAGCAGATCGGCGTCTCCCCCAGCGTGGTGGTCGCCGCGCAGGCCGTCGGCGGAGCCGCGGGCAACATGGTCACCGTGCACAACGTGGTGGCCGCCTGCGCCACGGTGGGGCTCGTCGGCAGGGAGGGGCTGCTCATCCGCAAGACGGCGATCCCGATGGCCTACTACTGCCTGACCGCGGGCGCGCTCGCGTACCTGTTCGCCCACGGCTTCGGCTTCAACATCGGTACGGGCCTGCTGGTGGCGGTGCTCGGCACTCTGGGGGTGCTGGCCCTGCTCGCCTGGCGTCGGCGGCCCCCTGCCGCCGACGGGCCGAACACCGGTGAACAGCCTTCCGGCGACATGAGCTCCAGGAGTGAGAAGTGAAGACCGCCCTGTTTGTCACCTGCGTCAACGACATGGTGTTCCCCCGTACCGGCATCGCAGTGGTCAACATCCTGGAACGGCTCGGACACCAGGTCGAGGTCCCGCGGCAGCAGACGTGCTGCGGCCAGATGCACGCCAACACCGGCTACCGGGACGAGGCCATGCCCGTCATCCGGCATTTCGTGCGGACGTTCCAGGGCTATGACGCGGTGGTGGCGCCAAGCGGGTCGTGTGTGGCCATGGTGCGTACCCTCTACCCGCGGCTCGTCGACTCCGATCCCCAGCTCGCGGCGGCGGTGGCCGAGCTGCTTCCCCGGACGTACGAACTGTCCGAGTTCCTGATCGACGTCCTGGGCGTGACCGACCTGGGCGCTTCCTTCCCGCATCGGGTGACCTACCACCCGACCTGCCACGGGATGCGGGCGCTGAGGCTCGGTGACCGGCCCCTGGAACTCCTGAGCCATGTGAGGGGCCTTGAACTGGTCCCGCTGAAGGGCGCCGAGGAGTGCTGCGGCTTCGGGGGCACGTTCTCGGTCAAGAACCCGGCGGTCTCCGGCGCGATGCTCCACGACAAGTGCGCCGCCATCCTGGACACGGGCGCCGACTACGTCCTCGCCGCCGACAACTCCTGCCTGACCCACATCGGCGGCGGGCTGCGCAGACGGCGAGCGGCGCCGCGAACCGTGCACTACGCGGAGGTACTGGCCTCGTGAACGCCTACGGTACGGGCCACCTGTACGGTCCGGCACGCTTCGAGAAGGCGGCCCGGGTCGAGCTGGCCAAGCCCCAGCTCCGGGAGAACCTCCGCCACGCCACCCACACCATCCGGGACAGGCGCGAGGAGGTGGTCGACGAGGTTCCCGACTGGGAGCAGCTCCGCGAATCGGGCCAGGCGATCAAGGCGCGGGTCGCCCGGCAGCTTCCCGAGCTGCTGGAGCGGTTCGAGGCGGCGGCCGTCGAGGCCGGTGCGACGGTGCACTGGGCGCGCGACGCCGACGAGGCCTGCCGGATCGTCACCGGTCTGGTGAAGGACACCGGGGCGAGTGAGGCCGTGAAGATCAAGTCGATGACCACTCAGGAGATCAACCTGAACGAGGCACTGGAGAGTGCCGGCATCGACGCCTATGAGACCGACCTGGCGGAATTGATCGTTCAACTGGCCGAGGACAAGCCCTCGCACATCCTGGTGCCCGCCATCCACTACAACAGGGAGGAGATCCGCGACATCTTCCGGCAGCGGATGCCCGGCGCCGCCGACACCCTCTCCGACGCGCCGGAGGAGCTGGCCGAGGCCGCGCGGACACATCTGCGACGGCGATTCCTCTCCGCGCGGGTGGCGATCTCGGGTGCGAACTTCGCCGTCGCCGACACCGGCACCCTGGTGGTCGTGGAGTCGGAGGGCAACGGCCGGATGTGCCTGACGCTGCCGGAGACGCTGATCAGCGTGGTCGGAATCGACAAGCTGGTGCCGAGCTTCGCCGATCTGGAGGTCTTCCTCCAACTGCTACCGCGCTCCTCCACCGGAGAGCGGATGAATCCGTACACCTCGATGTGGACCGGCGTCACTCCGGGCGACGGCCCCCAGCGGACGCACATCGTGCTGCTGGACAACGGGCGCTCGGCCACCCTGTCCGACCCCGTCGGACGGCAGGCGCTGTCCTGCATCCGCTGCTCGGCCTGCCTCAACGTGTGCCCGGTGTACGAACGCGCCGGCGGACACGCGTACGGATCGGTCTACCCCGGGCCGATCGGCGCGATCATCTCCCCACAGCTCACCGGCGTCGGGGAGAACGCGTCCCTGCCCTACGCGTCCACGCTGTGCGGCGCGTGCAACGACGTGTGCCCGGTGAAGATCGACATCGCCGATGTGCTGGTACATCTGCGCGGACGGGCGGTCGACGCCAAGCGGGACACGCTGTCGGCCGAGCGGATCGCCATGCGCCTGCTGTCGTGGATCATGTCCGACCCGCGCCGCTACGGGAGGGCGCTCAGGGCAGCCCGGCGCGGTACGGCTCCGCTCGCCGCGCTGCTCGGTGGCCGTCGAACCGTCCGCCATCTCCCCTGGCCGCTCTCGGCCTGGACCTCGTCGCGCGACGCGCCGCTGCCCGCCGCGGAGTCCTTCCAGGAGTGGTGGCAGCGCACCCGGGCGGAGCGAGAACAGGCACAGCGAGGAAACCCGTCGAAGGGAGAGACGTCGTGAACGCCCGGGAGGAGGTCCTCGCCCGGCTGCGTTCGGCCCTCGGCGACGGCCCGGCGGAGGTGGCCGTGCCACGTGCGTACCGGCGCACCGGCACCTGTGACCCCGATCGGCTCGCGGAACTGCTCGCCGACCGCCTGGTGGACTACCGGGCCGGGGTGCACTGGAGCAGCCAGGACGGGCTCGCCGAGACCCTGTCGGCCCTGCTCCCGGCAGAAGGGCCGCTGGTCGTCCCCCCGGACGTGCCCGATCGGTGGCTGGCCGCGTACGACGGCCAGGTCCTGGTCGACAGCGACGACGCCCCGCTGGGAACCGGAACACTGGACGGCGCGGCGAGCGTGCTGACCGGGTGCGCGACCGCGATCGCCCAGACCGGGACCCTCGTGCTCGACGGTGGAACGGCGCAGGGCCGGCGCCTCCTCACGCTCATCCCGGATCACCACGTCTGCGTCGTCCCCGTCACCGACATCGTCGACACCGTGCCGGAAGGGCTCCAACGCCTGGCGCCGACCCGGCCGTTGACCCTCATCTCCGGGCCCTCGGCCACGAGCGACATCGAGCTGAGCCGGGTGGAAGGCGTCCACGGACCACGCCGACTCGACGTCGTCCTCGTGCGTTGAGGCGGGCGCCGGCAGCCGGAGTGCCGGGGTGAGCGACCAGCGTCTTCCGCCCCGACCAGGCGTACAGGGTCCTTGGGCAGACCGGCACGTGCCGGTCTGCCCAAGGGCCCGGCCCTGTCAGACTGCCGCGAACCGGACAAACGCGGTCCACGCCGTGGGAGCCACGGTCAGTGGCACACGGGTGGTGTCCTTCGAGTCCCGGACGTGAACCCTGCCGGGCCCGGCGGCGACCTCGACGCACTCGCCGCCTTCCTCGCTGCTGTAGCTGCTCTTGCGCCATGCCAACTGGTCTATGCACGGCTCATGCACATGCGCGTTCATAGCTCTCCCAGCAACTTCTCTACGTACGCCAATGATTCACGTGGGGTCAGTGCCTGCGCCCGGATGATCCCGTACTTGGCCTCCAGCGCCCGGACCCGCTCGCGTTCCGTCTGCAGGCGGCTCACGTTCTGCACCTCAACGTAGGCGATCCTGCGCCCTTCGTTCGTTTCGATCAAGGTGAAGGGGCCAGCCATCCCGGCGTTCTCCTCCCGGTCGAGCGGCATCACCTGGATCTCGACGTTCCGCCGCTCCCCCACCAGCAGAATGTACTCAAGCTCGCCGCGCAGGACACCCCGCCCGCCGATGGGCCGCCTCAACACGGCCTCGTCGATGACAAAGCTGGCGAGCGGCGCAGCTCTGCCGGTCAACATCTCCTGCCTGGCCAGGCGTGCCGACACTCGCTGCTCGACAAGCTCGTCGTCCATGGGTGGTCTCATCATCATGAAGATGGCCCGCGCATACTCCTCCGTCTGCAGGAGGCCAGGAACCGCCTGGTTCGCGTACACGTGCAGCTCAACAGCCTCCGCCTCCATCCGTGCCGCATCGCGGAAGAAGGCCGGGTACTGGGCCCGGGCCACCTCCTCCTTGCTCGCGCTCAACACCCCACCCGCCCCCACCAGCTCATCGGCCCGGTCGATGAACTTCGGCGGCGGAATCCGCCTCGCCTGCTCGAACGCCGCGATCGTCGAAGCCGAGTAGCCGGTCAACGACCCGAACTTCGCACGATCCATCCCCGCCCGCTCCCGGAACAGCTTCAACTGCCGCCCGAACACCTGCAGCATGCCCGCCCCCAACTCGGACTCCGGCTGCCGAACCTCATCACTCACTCCGCCGCTCCTCCCATACGACCGTCACCGCCACCGAACGTCACCCAACGCGCAGCCCCCGAACCCGGTCACGCCCCGCGCCGCACACAACCGCACCGCCCGCGCGTACAGCCGCACCCGTCAGTGCGTCACTCCTGTTCAACGCTACGCACAGTCCGCAAACGTTGACCCCATGAACTCGGCAACTCCCCCGAACGAGCACCCGTCACCACACTCCGCACCGGACCACACGTTCAGCATGTGCTTCACCTCGACACCGCGTGGAGCCCGCCTCGCCCGCAGGCTCGTGTCACACCGCCTCAACGACTGGGGCCACTCCTACACGACCCCGGTCAACGGGACGCTCACCCTCATCACGGCGGAACTCAGCGCCAACGCCGTACGCCACGGCCATGTCCCCGGCCGCGACTTCCACGTCCGACTCACCCTGACCAAGGACACGTTCCGCGTCGAAGTGACCGACACCCGCACCGAGAAGCAACCACCGCCCACTCCCCCGGCACCCGATACCGAGTCCGAGTCCGGCCGGGGTCTCCACCTCGTCGCCGCCCTCGCGGACGACTGGGGCGTCACGCCGCGTCCGGCCGCCCCCGGCAAGACCGTATGGGCCGAGTGGCACGTGACGGCCGGGCGTCACCCACAGACGCGCACCGCGGCACCACATTCGGCTGGCTCGGCGTCGGTCTACAAGACCAACGCCGAGCCGCTTCCGGCTACTTCTTGACGCTGGCGCGACGGCCTCGGGTCGCGGCCTGGGGTCGCCAGTCGCGCAGGTCGTCGTCGGTGCGGGTGGGGGCATGTCCCTGGGGAAGCCCGTCGGGCCGCAACCGGTTTCCGTGATTCTAGATATGCCGAGCGTTACCGGACGGCGCACACCGCGATCAGAGCTGCGCGGCCTCGCTCTTACGATCGGATTCGGCCAACTCGCGGAGCTTCTCGCGTGTCTCGGGGTCGGTCGAGTAGACGACGGTGCCGATCATCCCGCGGGTCAGCAGGACCTTGTACGTGTTGCGGATCAGGCGGTCCACGTCGGTGTCCGGGGTCGACTTCTTGAAGACGGGGTCCTTCGAGGCCGTGCGGTCCGTGACCCAGCGGTCGCCCCGCCAGAGCAGGTCGGGGCCGATGATGACACCGGACCAGTCGTACTCGAAGCCCTGGGCGGTGTAGACGCAGCCGACCTGGCCGAAACCGGCCGGGTCGGTGGCCCACAGCGCGGCGGGGGGCGCGCCGGAGACGGCCCGGTCGCCGCGCAGGTTCCACGGGCGGGCCCAGTCGCCGATGACCACGTCGAGCGGCAGCGGGTCCCCGGGCTTGGGCTCCGGGGACCAGCGCCAGCAGTAACCCGCGGACATACGGGCGCCGTAGCCCTCGTCGCGCCGCGACTGGAGGAAGGACTCCATCTCGTGCGGACTGTCCGCGACCTTCAGACGCATGCGACCGTCGGGTTCCCAGAGCACCGGGCCGCCTGGCTCCAGACCGAGGAGGCGGACCACCCAGCGCAGGTAGGCATCACTGCCACCGCAACGGAACTGGCTGTCCAGCGGGACGACGTGGCAGGGGATGCCGCGCTTCGCCGCCGCGGCCCGGATGTCCGCGACGGTTCCCATCTCGCCGGGGCGCACGACCTGGTGCTCGTCGAGCAGGAAGACGGGCACGTGGGCCACGTCGATGAGTTCGTCGATCTGCGCTCTGCCGGTGCGGTGTTCGGCGCGGGTGTAGCGGTTGGCCGAGGTCTCCCGCATGCGGTGGGCCTCGTCGCAGATCAGGACGTCCAGGCTGTTCTTCTCGGCCGTCATGAAGCTGTTGAAGTACTTGAACAGGTCCTGCACTTCTCGCTTGCGGGCACCGGCGACCTTCCTCATCGTCTTGGTGAACGACTGCGAGCCCGTCGCGTGCAGTGCGGGGACTCCGCGCCGGTACAGCTCACCGAGCAGTTGAAGGGCGATCACGCTCTTGCCGGTGCCGGGGCCGCCCGTGACGACGACAACCTCCTTGCTGTCGGCGTGCTTCGCCTTCTGCACCGCGTTGAGCACCATGCGGTACGCGACCTGCTGCTCGTCGAGCAGGACGAACTGCTCCCGGTCACGTACTTCCTGCGCGGCCACGGACATCAACTGCTTCGACGGCACGGTGGCGCCGGCCTGCAGTTCGTCCGCCGCCCCCGCCCCCGGGTGGCGGTCACTCAGCAGAGCACGGAGGTGGTCGATGAAGGCACCGCGGCGATCACCGGTGAACAGCAGACCGTGACCGTCCTGCTCGATCTCCCGAAGCCAGCTCAGCTGGGGCTCGGTGGCGTTGTGCAGATACGCCACCCCGGCAACGCGTTCCGCGTGTGCGGAGACCGCCCCGTTGAAGTTGACGAGGTAGGTGCAATATCGACGCACCTGTTCGACGGGGTTGAGGACGGGATGCGTGTAGGTCTCCAGGCGACACAGAGTGGGGTCGTCCTCATGAGGCAGGGCACGGCTCCACTGCTTCAACTCCACCACGACGTAAGACGGTTCGCCCGTGCCCGGGTGCACTCCGGCGAGGACGACGTCGGCGCGCTTACTGTTCAGCGGGAGGGCGTACTCCAGCATGACCTCCACGTCGCCCAGTCCCGCGTCGGTGAGCGCGGTGACCAGGACGGGCAGGCTGCGCTTCCAGGATCGGACTTCCGACTCTCCGGGCTTGTAGCCGTGCATGTGGACGAACTGGTCGGTGAGGTGCAGGAACAGCGAACCGTCGAGCGCCATGACGGCGACCGTGTTCGCTGACGCGCGGAACAGCAAGGACTTCCCCCGGGCAGCACGAAGTGACTCGTGCGGGTGGGGGCATGTCCTTCGAGACTCCACCGAAGCGGAGCGGAAGCCCGTCGGGCCGCGTTGACGACGTTCCCGAGATTACCCAATGGCCCGGCGGTCGTCGGCCGGGCACGGGCGCGGTGCGTGTGTAGTGCCTCAGCGGGTGAGCAGGCTTTGGATCGCCGTCGTGATCTCGTCGGGGGCTTCCTCGGCCATGAAGTGGCCTGCTCGGGTGAGCCGGTGGTCCAGGTCAGGGGCCCACGCCTTCCAGACTGCGGCGGCGTCGTAGCCGAGTTGGGCGCCCCAGTCCTGCTGGACGACCGTCACGGGCATGGCGAGCGCGCTGCTCGGGTCGAGACCGAGCTGGCGTTCGCCCTCAACGGAGTGTTCCTGCAGTCGTTCACCAGCCCAGGGCTCGCGACCGTGCGCGACCGGATCGGTGCCGAGATTCTCGACCGGGCCACCCGGCACGACCTGCCGAACTTCGCCGTACTCGGCCGGCTCGTCCGCCTCCAGTCGGCGTCGGCCCTCGGCGACCTCGACGCCGCGACCGCGCACGCGGTGGCGGCGGAGGAGCTTGCCGCCACGACCGAGGCGCGGCTCGTCTCCGTCCTCACCGGGTGGTTCCGGGCCCGGGTCACGGCGGCTCTCAGTGCCGAGCCCGGCGGGCCGAGCGCGGCGGCGGCCGCGGAGGAGTTCCGGGCCGCCGAGGACGCCCTGCGGCCGGCCGGCATGCCGGGCCTCCACCGCGGCCTGTTCCCCCTCGCCCTCCTCGGACTCCGTCTGCTTCACGACCGGCCCGCGCCCACCGACCCGCAGCTCGACTGGGGCCCGTACGCCCCCTGGACACGGCCCCTCGTGCTGCTCGCCCAGGGCAGGGACGAGGACGCGCGCGCCGCTCTCGCCACGGCACCCGCACCACCACGCGACCACATGCAGGAAGCCCTTTGGTGCCTGGCCGCCCGCGCCGCCGTGACCCTCGGCGAGCGCGCAACCGCCTCACGCGCCACCGCCGCCCTGCGCAACGCCCGCGCGGAGCACGCCGGTGCCACCAGCGGCATGCTGACCCTGGGCCCGGTGGCGCGGTACCTCGCCGAAGCGGAGGCCTTCGCAGCAGGGCAGCTGAGAGTTCCGGGGAGGCGGCCGTAGCCGTGCGCCCCGGCCGGCCGCGGTCGGTCCTCTACGGTGTCGTGCGAAGGCTCCGGGTCACACGCCGTGATGCCGACGGCAAATCGGCGAGGTACCGGTGAGTGAGGTTCGACTCGAGCGGCACACGGGCTGCGGCCGGTCGCGGCTACGCCGTCGCCGCAGGGCGACGTGGGTGGCGCAACCGATCGGTGGGGGGCGGTGTTGACAGGGGTGATGGACGACATGCCTCCTCCGGTCACCGAGCTGCTCGCGGCAGATCTCGACCGTGGGTTCGCGGAGCTGGTGCGCACCCACGGCGGCGCCGTGTACGCGGTGCTGCTGCGCCTGTCCGGTGGGCCGCGCGACGTGGAAGACCTGGTCCAGGACACGTTCCTGCGGGCGTACACGGCGCTGCGCGACTACCCGCCCGAGCGGCGGCTTGCTCTGCGGCCGCGGGCGTGGCTGCTGGCGATCGGCACCAACGTGTGGCGCAACCACGTGCGCACGCTGACCCGGCGGCCGGCCGCCGAGGACGGGGTCGACGTCCAGGAACTGCCGGTCAAGGACGGGAGGCCGGGGCCCGAACGCCGGGCGGAGCACACGTGGGAGCGGGAGAGACTGGTGGCCGCCCTCGCCGAGCTGCCCGAGCACCACCGGCTGCCGGTGGTGCTGCGGCACATCGGCGAGCTGAGCTACGCGGAGGTCGCGGAACTGCTGGACGCTCCCGTGGGCACCGTCAAGGCGCAGGTGTCGCGAGGGCTGGCCGCGCTGCGCGGCAAACCTCAGTTGGCGGAAGGGGAGGTGATCGGATGAGCCGGCTCCACTCCGGGTCCGGCGGCGGGCCGGAAGGACCCGACCGCGCGACGCGACGTGCGGTGAACGGCGAGGACACCGCCAAGGCGTCCGCCGCGGGGATCACCGGGGGTGCTCCGCCCGGCCTCGACGCTCTGCGGGTGGCGATGCCGGCGGACCTGGCGATCCGGATCATGCAGCGCGCCGGGGTCGCCGACCGGGAGTACGACCGTTACGCCACCGTCGACGGCCCGGTCACCAGGCTGTTCGTCGCCTACGGTCGGGGGGCGGTCACCGGCTCCGCGCCGGTCGAGTGGTACGCCGGGCCGGATGCGTTCGAGGAGGCGCATCTGCACCGCACCGGCCGGAGCGCGTTGCCCACCGCGAAGCCGCTGCCCGGTGTCGTCGGGGCGCTGCGCACCGGTCGCGACCGGACGCTGCGGTACGACTACGGCGGCCTGCCGGAGGCACAGCGCCGGGTTCTGGAGGCGGTGCGGGCCATCCCGCGCGGCCAGCTGCGGCCCGTGGGCTGGCTGGGCCGGGAGGCCGGGCTGCCGGAAGCCACTGCGGCGGAGGTGCTGGCGGCGGTGCGGGCCAGCCCTGCCCCGGTGCTGATCCCGGTCCACCGGGTCGGCGACGAGACCGGCCGGCCGGTGGACTGCGGGCTGCCGCCGGATCTGGTGGGCCGGCTGCGCGCGCACGAGGGCGTCGACGAGGACCGTCTCACGCGGTTCTCGGCTGACGGCACCCGCTATCTGGGTAGCGACACCACGCGGATCTTCTGCTATCCGACGTGCGCGCACGCCCGCCGTATCACCGACCGGCACCGGGTGCCCTTCGGTTCGGTGGACGCGGCGCGGGTGGCCGGGTACCGCCCCTGTCGGAGCTGCCGCCCGGTGGTGGTGTGACCGGCCGGTGGATCCCTCAGCGCCTCGGGCGGGAGGCGGATGCGGGCCGTGTGAGTGGCCCGGTGCCGTGGCGGGCGGCCGCGGGCGGGCCCGGGAGACCCGCGCGGGCACAAGGCCGTGCACTCACCAGGTGGCCGCTGTCCGCATCAGCAGGGTGAGTGCGAGTCCCAGCATGACCAGGCCCGCCGCGCCGTTGCCGAGTCGGGCGGCGAGCGGGGTGAACGCCGCCCGGCCGGCCGGCCTGTCTGCAGTCATGATCCGCACGCCGACCTCGGTGAGCAGCAGCAGCCACAGTGCGCCGATCGTCAGGTAGACAGCTGCAAGCAGGGTCAGGGCGGCGGCCGACGGTTGCGTCGCCGGAAGGAACTGCGGGAGGAAGACCGTCAGGAACAGGCCGACCTTCGGGTTTCCGGCGGTGCACAGGAAGCCGAGCAGCAGGTGCCGGGCCGGGCCCCGGGCGTCGGGCACACCGGGGGCGGACCGGTCGGGGGCGGCCGCGGGGCGCAGGGCCTCCCAAAGGGCGCGCCCGCCGATCACTGTC
>NZ_WMLF01000100.1 GCF_014156695.1 Streptomyces durbertensis
GCGGTGAGCGGAGCGGGACGTGGGAGGGCGAGCAGGCGGAGGTCGTGCCCTGGATGCGGGAGCACACGGCGCGGGACCCGTCCCACCGCAGCTACCGGGAGATCATCACGCGGCCGTACCGGAGTTGGCTGGAGGAGCGGGCGTGAGGCGGCGGCTTGTGGTCGCGGTGGCCGGGTGGCCGGTCGGGCGGCGGGCGGGCCACGCGGGGCCGTTGGACGGGGACGCCAGCCGGCTGGTGCGGCCTTACGTGCGCGTCGGACCGCCGCCGCCGTGTTGGGTGTCGCTCAGCGGCACGCCACGCGGGCCGTGGGCGTTGGCGCCGGGGACGGTGCCGTGGTGAGCGGCGGTGAGCCGTGTGGGCGGCGGAGGCCGCGTCGGCTGGAGACGTCCCCGCTCGTCGCGTCCCGCCTCCCCTGTGCCAGGCCCGCCGGAACACGACGGGCCGCACGAGGACGCCGTCGAGCAGACCTGGCCGGGTGGGCTGGCCGGTCCCGCGTCGCCGTCGTCGTTCCGGCCCGACGGCGGACGGCGGCGGGCGGACCCGTCGTTGCGGCCGGCAGGACCGGCGGGTGGTCGCGCGCGGCCGGGTGCCGGCCGCGTGCTCAGCGGGCGGTGGGGCGACGCCCCGGGCCCGCGCCGCTGCCGTTCAGCGGGAGCAGGCTCTCCAGGTGGGCGCCCTTGACCCATGCGCCCAGGAGGTCGCGGTGGAGGGCCACGATGTCCTGGCGCATGGCCAGGCCGAGTGCGTCCCTGGTGAAGGCGCGGCCGGTGGTGACGTACAGGGCGACGTCCGCGCCGTGTTCGGGGCGTGCGGTGCCGACGAACTTCTGCATGTCGTGCGAGGACACGCTCCGGTGCGGCGCGTACTTCTTGCACTGGACGACCAGCTTGCGCCCGTCGGCGAGGTAGCCGACGACGTCCGCGCCCAGGTCGCCGCTCCGGCCGCTGACGACAACCTTCGTGCAGCCGTCCCGCCGGCACAGCGCGGCGACGTAGCTCTCGAACTCCTGCCAGGACAGGGCGTCGACCTCGGTCATCGACAACTCGCGCGCCCGGGCCTCCTCCTCCGCGCGCCACGTGCGGTCCTCGTCGACCGCGCGGCGGTGCGCCCGCAGCAGTAGCCAGCCGGCCCCGCCCACCACGGCCACGGCGAGGACGGCCACCAGGACGGGCCACACCACCGACCAGTTCGCGGCCGCCCACACCACCACGACCACCGCCGCGACCGTGCCCCAGCCCTGCAACCGCCTGCGCGTCCGCTTCGGCAGGCGCCGGCTCCGTCGACGTACCGCCATCACTCCCCCACTCCCCGGGCCCGACGTCCGCCGTGCGGGGCGACGGGCGCGGTCCGGCCTGTGCGTCTGCGGGGGCTCATCGGCTGGCCTGGGTGACGCCGCTGGCGAGCTGCCCCAGGACGTCCAGGATTCCCTGTCCGAGCGGGGTGGGTGCGATGAGGACTCCCAGCGCCAGGACTATGACAACGGTCAGCTTCTCGTCGTTGCGAGTGCGGGACTGCGTACGCCGCCGCAGCCGCAGGACGACGATCACCGCGAGCAGCACCGCCACGTTCATGGTCACCAACCCGCCCCGACCTCCCTACCGACCGGTTCTTGCCCCCGGCGGACGGCTGGGCGCCGCCGCCAACCCTTTGTGTAGCGCCGGCTCGGCGAGCGGGAAGCCGGGTTACCCGCATATGGCACAAAGCCATCGGCCCTGGCCGAATAGCGCGGTGGACCACGTGTCAGCGCGCGCCCGGCGCTCACGCCCCAACGCCCGCGCCCCTGTCGACTGCTACCGCACACGATGTCCGTCGCCGGTCGGCGCACACACTCCGCCACGGTTCGGCGTCGCTTCTCGGCGGCGGGCGGAACGTGTACCCGTCGAGGCTCGCCGAGGGGTGGGGCATGCCGCACGGCTGCCGGTGGTCACCGGCTGCCGGACCGGGCGTCAGTTGATGAGGTTCTTGGACCTGAGGTACTGCTCGGCGACGTCGGCGGCCTTCTGGCGTTCGGCGTCGACCTTGCGGTTGAGGTCGGTGAGGTCCTCGGTCGTGAGGACGCGGGTGAGTTTGTCGAGGGTGTCGGCGATCTTCTTGTCGCCGGCGTCCTTGGTGTTGACGACGGGCAGGACGTTGTCGGCGTTCTGAAGGTTCTTGTCGTCTTCGAGGAGGACGAGGCCGAACTCGTCGAGGGTGGCGTCGGTGGTCGTCGTGAGGACCATGTCGTTGGTGCCGTTCTGCACGGACTGCTTGGCGGCGACGCTGCCGACGCCCTTGGGGTCGAGCCTGGCGACGTCGATGCCGTAGGTCTTCTCCAACCCCGGCTGGCAGAACGGACGTTCGGGGCACTCCGGGCCGGCGGCGAGGCGGACGCGGAGCTTCGCGCCGCCGACATCGCTGAGGGTCCTGAGCTTGTGCTCGTCGGCGTACTTCGCGGAGACGGCGAAGGCGTTCTGGTTGACGGCGTCGCCGGCGGCGAGCGGGGTGAGGCCGCGCGGCTCGGCGAGCTTCCTGAGCGCGGCCACCGTGGCGTCGGCGTCGTTGGAGGCGACGGGCTTCTTCGCGGCCGCGTCGGCGCCGTTGGCCTTGGCGTTCAGGAACTCGGCGAGGGTGGCGGCGTACTCGGGGACGACGTCGATCTCGCCCTTCTCCAGGGCGGGCGCGTACAGTTCGCGGTTCTCCAGGCGCTGGACGCGGGTGCTGTAGCCGGCGTCGCGCAGGACGCGGGCGTACATCCGGGCCATGATCTCGGACTCGGTGAAGCCGGCGGAGCCGATGACAAGGCTGCCCTCGCCGCCGGACTGTTCGAGGCTGTCGCCGCCGCAGGCGGTGAGCGCGGTGAGCAGGGCGGCGACGCCGAGCGCCGTGGCGCCGGCCCGGCGCCCGGTGCGGCGCGGGGTGTGACGGGGGTGGCGGCCGGTGCGGGTGAGTATCGCGGTCACGGGTGGGTCAGCTCCTGGGTCGGCGAGTGCGTACGTTCACGCGCGGTCATGTGGTGGCGGTGACCGGGACGGGGGCGGCGACGGGTTCGGCGCGGCGGCGTCGGCCGCGCATGGGGTCGAGCAGCCGCGCGGCGATCACCAGCGCGCCCTCCACGAGCAGCGCGAGCGCGGCGACGAGGACGGCTCCGGCGACGACCTGCGGGGTGCGGTAGGTGCTGAAGCCGTCGGTGATGATGCGGCCGAGCCCGCCTCCGCCGGCGATGGCGGCGAGGGTGGCGGTGGCGATGACCTGGACGGTCGCGGACCGGATGCCGGTCATCAGCATCGGGTAGGCGAGCGGGAGTTCGACGCGCCACAGGAGTTGACCGCCGGACATGCCCATGCCGCGCGCGGCCTCGACGACGTTCTGGTCGGCCTCGCGTACGCCGAGGTGGGCGTTGGTGAGCAGCGGTGGGATCGCGAAGAGGACCAGCGCGATGAGGGTGGGCCACAGTTCGCTGCGGCCGAGCGGGCTGACCGTGAGGAGGACGAGGACGGCGAGGGTGGGCACGGCGCGGCCGATACCGGCGATGTTGGTGGCGAGGGCGCCGCCGCGTCCGACGTGGCCGAGCCACAGAGCGACCGGCAGGGCGATGGCGGCGGCGATGAGGAGGCACAGGGCGGTCAGGTAGAGGTGTTCGCCGAGGCGTTGCCAGACGCCGCCGTCACCGGTCCAGTTCGAGCCGGTGGTGAGCCAGGTCCAGGCTCCTTCGATGACGTCCATGTCAGGCGGCCCTCGCGGTCTGCGGGGTGGCCGCGGCGCTCTGCGGGGTGGCCGCGGCGGCGCGTGCTCTGGTCCAGGGCGTGAGCAGGCGCTGTACCCCGAGGAGCAGCACGTCGGCGAGGACGGCGAGGACGACGCACAGCACGGAGGCGGTGAGCACCTGGGCCTTGAAGACGCTGTCGAGACCGGAGAAGAGGAGGTTGCCGAGGCCGCCGTAGTCGATGATGCCGCCGACGGTGGTCATGGCGATGGTGGAGACCGTGGCGATGCGAAGGCCCGCCATCAACGCGGGTACGGCGAGTGGGAGTTCGACGGTGAGGAGGAGGCGTAGGGGGCCGTAGCCCATGCCCCGGGCGGCCTCGCGGACCTCCTCGGGCACGCCTTCGAGGCCGGCGAGGATGTTCCGCAGCAGGATGGTCAGGGAGTACAGCACCAGCGCCGTGATGACAACGGAGACGGAGATGCCGAGTATCGGGACGAGGAGGGCGAGCATCGCGAGCGACGGCACGGTGTAGAGAACGGTGGTGAGCGCGAGCAGCGGCGGCGCGACCGGGCGCCAGCGCCGGGCGAGGACCGCCAGCGGCAGCGCCACGAGCAGCCCGATGCCGACGGCGGCGGCGGTGATGCCGACGTGCTGGATCGTCGCGTCGGTCAGCTCCTGTCCGCGCGTCCGTAGATACTCGCCACAGATCCAGTCGTTGGCGGCGAGGCAGCCCTTCGACATCACGTCCGCGACCCTAACCCGTGGCACTGACAGAATGAGGGACCATGGCGGAGCAGCAGCGGGAGCGCAACGCGGGGTTCATCGCGTTCGAGAACGTGACGAAGCGCTACCCGGACGGCACGACGGCCGTGGACGACCTGTCGTTCGAGGTCGCCGAGGGCGAGCTGGTGACGCTGGTCGGCCCGTCGGGCTGCGGCAAGACGACAACGATGAAGATGGTCAACCGGCTGATCGAGCCGACCGAGGGCCGCATCCTGCTGGACGGCGAGGACATCCGCACGGTCGACCCGGTGCGGCTGCGGCGGCACATCGGGTACGTCATCCAGCAGGTGGGGCTGTTCCCGCACAAGACGGTGCTGGAGAACACCGCGACCGTGCCCCGGCTGCTGGGCTGGCAGCGGGCGAAGGGGCGGCGGCGGGCCGCCGAACTGCTGGAGCTGGTGGGCCTGGACCCGTCCGTGTACGGCGACCGCTACCCGGACCAGCTCTCCGGCGGGCAGCGGCAACGGGTGGGCGTGGCGCGGGCGTTGGCGGCCGATCCGCCGGTGCTGCTGATGGACGAGCCGTTCGGCGCCGTGGACCCGGTGGTGCGGGAGCACCTGCAGAACGAGTTCCTGAGGCTCCAGGCCGAGGTGCGCAAGACGGTCCTGTTCGTGACGCACGACATCGAGGAGGCGGTGCGCCTCGGCGACCGCATCGCCGTGTACGGGCACGGCCGCATCGAGCAGCTGGACCCGCCGGCGCGGGTGCTGGGCGCGCCGGCGACGCCGTATGTCGCGGACTTCGTCGGCGCGGACCGGGGGCTGAAGCGGCTGTCGGTGACGCCGATCGAGGCCGGCGACCTGGAGCAGCCGCCGGTGGTCCGGCTCGACGACGTCGCGGTGCGTGCCGCCGAGCGGCTGCGGTCGGACGGCGCGCGGTGGGCGGTGGTGCTGGACGGTGACGGCGGGCTGCACGGCTGGGTGTCGGCGGAGTCGCTGGCCGGCTCGCCGAACAGCACGGACGGCCCGGACGGCACGGTCGGCGACCACGCGCGGCGGATGGAGGCGTGGCTGCCGCTGGGGGCGCCGCTGAAGCAGGCGTTCAGCCGGATGCTCCAGCACGACGCGGGCTGGATCGCGGTGCTGGACGGCGAGCGTTTCGCCGGGGTGCTCACGCCGGGGCGGCTGCACGAGGCGCTGCGCCGGTCGATCGACGCGGAGGCGCGGGACGTGCCGCGCGCGCACGTCCGGCTGGACACCGTCGCCGACGCGTAGAACACCGGTCCGACCGCCCGAGGCAGTGTCCGATTTCCGCCAGTGCGGGCGGCGGCACGGGTTGATACTGGACGGCGTGAGGAACACAGTCGAGCAGCAGAACCGCACCCACACCGTGGTGGACAGCCCCATCGGGCCGCTGACCCTGGTGGCCACCGAGGGCGTGCTGTCCGCCGTCTACATGAGCGAGCACCGGCACCGGCCGCCCGTCGAGACGTTCGGCCGTCCGGACGCCGCCGCGTTCGAGCGGGTGACCGCCGAGCTGGCGGAGTACTTCGCCGGGGAGCGGACGGAGTTCAGCGTGCCCGTGCGGGCGGCCGGTACGGAGTTCCAGCGGACGGTCTGGGCCGAGCTGCGGAAGATCCCCTACGGCCGGACGATCACCTACGGCGAGCTGGCGGCGCGTATCGGCCGTCCGAGCGCGGCCCGCGCGGTCGGCGCGGCGAACGGGCGGAACCCGGTGAGTGTCATCGTGCCGTGCCACCGGGTGGTGGGCGGCGGCGGTTCCCTCACCGGCTACGCCGGCGGGCTGGCGCGGAAGGAGCGCCTGCTGGCGCTGGAACGCGGCCAGCTGACGGCCGGCTGACCCGCGAGCGGCCCTCTCAGGCGGCGGACGGGGCCGGGTTCAGGCGGCGGACGGGGCCGGGCCGTCCTCGTCGTCGCCCTCGGGGATGCGGCAGACGCGTTCCAGCCACAGGGCGACAGCGACCACCGCCACCGCCGCGACGACGGACAGCCCCGCGTACAGCGCCTGGTCGCGCCTGGCCGGCACGTCCGCGAGGGGCGAGGTCGCGATGAAGACGCCGACGCCGCCGTAGACGCCGCCGACCAGCGCCGCGACCAGCGCGCTGGCCTGCCCGAAGACCACCGCCCGCGCCGCCATCATCGGCTCGACCGGCTTGGCGACCGGGCGGCGCTCCCGCTGGGCGCGCAGCCGGGAACGCAGCGAGAAGGCCGTCGCCAGCAGCACCACCGCGATCAGCGCCAGCACAACCGGCGCGAGCAGCGGGACGGCGGGCAGGCTGTCCAGCGCGTCCCACAGCCGCGCCCCGCCCCACGACAGGACCGCGGCGGCGGCGAAGATCCCGACGAGGGTGCGGATGCGCAGTTGCTTCACGGGGCGCTCGGTGTCCTTGTGTCCTGAGGAGTGCGGGGATGTCGGCGGGGAAGGTGCGTCTGTCGGCGTCCGTACCCGTGGCCGGGGGCGGCCTTACTCGGGGACGACGAGTTCGAGGTCCGGGCGGATCTCGACGCCGCGGGTGCCGTCCACGCCGATCTCGGCGAGCAGGTCGGAGACCGCCCCGCGGCCGGGGACCTCGGCGCCGGGGTCGACGTCGTGCCACGGCACCAGCACGAAGGCGCGCTCGTGCGCCCGCGGGTGCGGCAGGGTCAGCGTCGGGTCGCTGGAGACGACGTCCTGGTAGGAGACGATGTCGACGTCGATCGTGCGCGGGCCCCAGCGCTCGTCGCGTACCCGCTCGAAAGCCTCCTCGATCGCCTGACCGCGCTCCAGGAGGGAGTCCGGCGGCAGGGTCGTCTTGATGAGCACGACGGCGTTGAAGTAGCTCGACTGGGAGCCGGGCTCGACCCCCCAGGGCTCGGTCTCGTAGACCGGCGAGACCGCCTTCACCCGCACGCCCGGGGTGTCCTCCAGCGCGTCGATGGCGCCCTGGAGGGTCTCCAGGCGGTTGCCGAGGTTGCTGCCGATGGAGATCACGGCGCGTTTGGGGTTGCTCAGCGTGATGTCGGCCGCGTCGACCTGGCGGACCACCGAAGCGGGCACCGGCTGCACTGTCGGGTCACTGTTCGGTGGTGTCATGATCGGCTCCGCTTGATCGTGATGGTCACATCGTCGAAGGGGACGGTGATGGGCGCGTCGGGCTTGTGCACGACCACCTCGACCTCCCGCACCGCCTCGTGGGTCAGGCACTGGTCGGCGATCCGCTGGGCCAGCGTCTCGATCAGATCGACCGGTTCGCCGGTGATGACGGCGACAACCTCCTCGGCGACGACTCCGTAGTGGACCGTACGGGTCAGGTCGTCCTCGGCGGCCGCGGCCCGCGTGTCGACGGCCATCTCCACGTCGACGACAAAGAGCTGTCCCTCTTCTCGTTCCCGCTCGAAGACCCCGTGATGCCCCTTGGCCCTCAGGCCGCGCACGGCGACTCGGTCCATCGGCGCGTCACACTCCTCGTCCACTCGTCTTCCCGGGTCGTCGTTCCGGGTTCCGCCGGGCGCCGCGCGGGCGCGGCCCGCGCTCGAATCTACCCACGCACCCTGAACACCCCGTCCCTGGGGGGTGGCCACGAGCCGTCCGGTCGGTGTGCGTACCGCTTCTACCAGCGCAGGCCGCCTACCCGGAAGGCGGCCGCGCCACTCCTGTTGTCCTCGCCACACACCCCGACGGGTGACACCGCCCGGCCCGGGTGACGCTCCCGGCCCCTGGGCGGGCGCCCTTGGCCCGGCCCCGCGGGCGGGTGCCCGGCGGCGCCGGCTCAGTCTGCCAGCGGCTCGTCCGGCTCCGGGCCCTCGTCGTCCTGCTCGACGAGCACCGGGGAGCCGTGCCGCGCCCACAGCCGCCACTCCCCGTCGGCGCCGCGCCGGAACACGTTGGTCGCCACGACGAGGCCGCCGACCAGCGGGCCGACCGAGCCGTCCTCCTCCGCCGGGCCGCCGCTGAGGATGTTCTCCGTGCACGTCACGAGTGCCGTGTCACCGAGGACGGAGATCTCCACGTCGGTCAGGAAGAACTGGATGTACTCGGTGCTCGCCATGATCAACGCGTAGGAGCGCAGCACCTCCGAGCGGCCGAGGAGGACCGGCCAGCCGGGGTGGACGACGCTCAGGTCGCCGTCGGCGACGTCGAGGTCCTGCGCGCCGCCCGCCCACAGCTCGCCCAGCGTCTCCAGGTCGCCGCGTTCCAGCGCCTCGTACAGCGCGGCGTTGGCGGCCTCGACAGCCGCGACGTCCGCTCCCGAACCCGTCACCGGTCTCCCTCCGCCGCCTCGCCGGCGGCGTCCACGGCCCGCACCACGCGGACGGCGTCCGCGCTGGCCCGCACCTCGTGTACCCGGACGGCCCAGGCGCCGTCCCGGGCGGCCAGCGTCGTCACCGCGGCCGTCGCGGCGTCGCGCTCCCGGGCGGGCGGCGGGGCGGCCTCGCCGTCGGCGGCCAGCACCCGGCCGAGGAAGCGCTTGCGGGACGCGGCCACCAGCAGCGGCCGGCCCAGCTCCCGCCGGAGCCGGCCCAGCGAGGCGACAAGCGCCAGGTCGTGTTCGGCGTTCTTCGCGAAGCCCAGGCCCGGGTCGACGACCACCCGGTCCGGGCTGATGCCGCCCGCGACGGCCTGGTCGAGCGCGGCCCGCAGCTCGTCGAGGACCTCGGTGACGACGTTGCCGTAGACGGCGCGGTCGTTCATGTCGATGGACTGGCCGCGCCAGTGCATGACCACAAACGGCACCCCGGCGCCGGCGACCACGGGCACCATGCGGGGGTCGGCGCGGCCGCCGCTGACGTCGTTGACCAGGCGGGCGCCGGCGGCGACGGCCTGCTCGGCGACGCTCGCCCGCATCGTGTCCACGCTGACGACCACCCCGTCGGCGGCCAGGCCGCGCACCACGGGCACCACCCGGCGCAGCTCCTCGTCCTCGTCGACGCGGGTCGCGCCGGGGCGGGTCGACTCGCCGCCGACGTCGACCAGGTCGGCGCCCTGCGCCACCAGGTCGAGACCACGCTTGATCGCCGCGGTCGTGTCGAACCAGCGACCGCCGTCGGAGAAGGAGTCGGGCGTGACGTTGACGACGCCCATCACCGCACAGCGTCCCCAGGCGGGAAGCCCGGCAACAGTAAGCCGCTCAGCACTCATGCCCCCACCCTAGGCCCCCACGGGGGCCGTCCTTCCGACACCCTGACTCCCGCCGGGGGCCGTCCTCCCGAGGTCACGGGCCCCGCGCCCACGAGCCCTGACTCCCGGTCCTCGCTCGCTCCCGGTCCTCGGCCGGGAGGCGTCCCAGGACGGGCCGTTCACAGCCCGCCCGGCGTTCGAGGACAAGCGGCCGCCGGGGCGCGACACGGGGTCCTGGCCGGAGCCCCGGTGCCGGAGACGTGTGGGGTCCCCCGGCCGAAGACCGGGGAAGGGGCCGGGAAGACCCCGCCGGCAACAGAGGGGGCGGCCCTCCCGGCCGGACCCGCGTGGACGGAGACCCGGGCCGCGTGACCGGAGACGAGACCCGCGTGACCGGAGACGACGGACGCGCCCGAGGTGTGTCGGCGGGCCGCCCCGCAGGGGCCCGTCAGCGGGCCATGATGAGGCTCATCGCCTCGGAGCGGGTCGCGGCGTCCCGCAGCTGGCCGCGTACGGCCGAGGTCAGCGTCTTGGCGCCCGGTTTGCGCACGCCGCGCATCGTCATGCACATGTGCTCGCACTCGATGACCACGATCACGCCGCGCGGCTCCAGGATGCGCATCAGCGAGTCGGCGATCTGCGTCGTCAGACGCTCCTGCACCTGCGGGCGGCGGGCGAAGACGTCGACCAGCCGGGCGAGCTTCGACAGCCCGGTGATCTTGCCGCTGGAGGAGGGGATGTAGCCGATGTGGGCCGTGCCGACGAACGGCACCAGGTGGTGCTCGCAGGAGCTGAGCACCTCGATGTCCTTGACCAGCACCATCTCGTCGTGGCCGAGGTCGAAGGTGGTGGTCAGCACGTCCTCGGGGCGCTGCCAGAGGCCGGCGAATATCTCGCGGTAGGCGCGGGCCACCCGGGCCGGCGTCTCCCGCAGGCCCTCGCGGTCGGGGTCCTCGCCGACGGCGATGAGCAGCTCACGGATGGCGTTCTCGGCCCGCTTCTCGTCGAACTCGCCGATCGTGCCTTCGCCGTCCAGCGTCACCGGGTCGGTCATGGGAGTGCCTCACTTCTGCTTCATGCGGCGATAAGGCCGCGTCCCTCAGAGTAAACCTGAGGGACGCGGCCGATGTTCCTGCTCCCCTGTGAGCTGGGCCTCTTCCCCGCGGCCTCCCCCGCGAGTCCCCCGCGGGGGAGGCCCGGGAGCCCGGGGGCGGGCTCAGAGCTCGCCGTGCGCCTCCGGGGCGGTGCGGGGCTCGACCGGGCCGGTCTCCGTCGGGCCGATCGTCTTGCCCTGCTCCGGCGGCGCCTTCTCCAGCGACGCGCCGTTGCTCAGCGCCAGCTCCTTCGGAGAGGAGACCGGCGGCCGCGTGGAGGGGGTACGGCGGGCGGAGCCGGTCCAGGCCGGGCGGGCCGGCCGCTTCACGATCGGGCGGAAGATCTCGGCGATCTCCTCCTTGCCCAGCGTCTCCTTCTCCAGCAGCTCCAGGACGAGGTTGTCCAGCACGTCCCGGTTCTCGACCAGGATCTCCCACGCTTCGTTGTGCGCGGTCTCGATCAGCTTCTTGACCTCTTCGTCGACAAGGCCGGCGACCTCCTCGGAGTAGTCCCGCTGGTGGCCCATCTCCTTGCCGAGGAAGGGCTCGGACTGGTCGGAGCCGAACTTGATCGCGCCCAGCCGCTCGGTCATGCCGTACTGGGTGACCATCGCGCGGGCCGTGGCGGTGGCCTTCTCGATGTCGTTGGCCGCGCCCGTCGTCGGGTCGTGGAACACCAGCTCCTCGGCGGCCCGGCCGCCGAGCATGTAGGCGAGCTGGTCGAGCATCTCGTTGCGCGTGGTCGAGTACTTGTCCTCCTCGGGGAGGACCATGGTGTAACCGAGCGCGCGGCCCCGGGACAGGATCGTGATCTTGTGGACCGGGTCGGAGTTCGGGGAGGCCGCCGCGACCAGGGCGTGTCCGCCCTCGTGGTACGCGGTGATCTTCTTCTCCTTGTCGCTCATGATCCGGGTCCGCTTCTGCGGGCCGGCCACGACACGGTCGATCGCCTCGTCCAGGAACTTGTTGTCGATCAGCTTGGCGTCGGCGCGGGCGGCAAGCAGCGCGGCCTCGTTCAGCACGTTGTTCAGGTCGGCGCCGGTGAAGCCGGGGGTGCGGCGGGCGACCGCGCCCAGGTCGACGTCGGGCGCGACCGGCTTGCCCTTCTGGTGGACCTTGAGGATCTCCAGCCGGCCCTGCATGTCGGGGCGGTCGACGGCGATCTGGCGGTCGAAACGGCCCGGACGCAGCAGCGCCGGGTCGAGGATGTCGGGCCGGTTGGTGGCCGCGATGAGGATGACGCCGCCCTTGACGTCGAAGCCGTCCATCTCGACGAGCAGCTGGTTCAGCGTCTGCTCGCGCTCGTCGTGGCCGCCGCCCATGCCGGCGCCGCGGTGCCGGCCGACGGCGTCGATCTCGTCGACGAAGACGATCGCCGGGGCGTTCGCCTTGGCCTGCTCGAAGAGGTCGCGGACCCGGCTGGCGCCGACACCGACGAACATCTCCACGAAGTCGGAACCGGAGATCGAGTAGAACGGCACGCCGGCCTCGCCGGCGACGGCCCGGGCGAGCAGCGTCTTACCCGTGCCGGGCGGGCCGTACAGCAGCACACCCTTGGGGATCTTGGCGCCGACGGCCTGGAACTTCGCGGGCTCCTGCAGGAACTCCTTGATCTCGTGGAGCTCCTCGACGGCCTCGTCGGAGCCGGCCACGTCGGCGAACGTCGTCTTCGGCGTGTCCTTGGTGATCAGCTTCGCCTTCGACTTGCCGAAGTTCATCACCCGGGAGCCGCCGCCCTGCATCTGGTTCATCAGGAACAGGAAGACGATGATGATCAGCAGGAAGGGCAGGAGGGAGAGCAGCATCCCGACAAACGGGTTCTGCTTCTTCGGCGAGACGGTGTAGCCGTCGGTGAGCTGCTTGTCCTGGTACTTGGACTGCAGGGTCTTGGCGAGCTCGGCGCCCTGCTCGTCGATGTAGCTGGCCTTGACCTTGTTGCTGTTCTCGACCTCGTTGCCGTCCTTGAGCTCGATCTCGATCGTCTGCTCGTCGCCGGTGGTGAGCTTGGCCGACTTGACCTTGTTCTCGTTGATCGCCTGGACGACCTGACCGGTGTCGACCGTCTTGAAGCCCTCGGAAGAGCTGACGACCTGCATCAACACGACCACGGCAAGGACGGCCAGCACGATCCACATGACCGGCCCACGGAAGTATCGCTTCACGTCCATCCACACGAGGCGGCGTGCGCCCCGTCCCTCCTGCCAAAGTGAGTTGAAAAGACCGACCCTCGGACGGTACCCCAGCATTGTGGCCCGATGTCGCCGGGCGCGTTGATCCGCCCCCTCCCCTGCTCCAACGGCGGGACAGGGCGGGATGTTCCCGGGGCGGGCCCGGGGCCCGCCGCCACCGGCAGGCCCGGACCGCCGACCGCGGGCGTCAGCCGCCGTAGACGTGCGGAGCGAGCGTGCCGACGAACGGCAGGTTCCGGTACTTCTCCGCGTAGTCGAGGCCGTAGCCCACGACAAACTCGTTCGGGATGTCGAAGCCGACCCACTCGACGTCGATGTCGACCTTCGCCGCGTCCGGCTTGCGCAGCAGCGTGCACACCTTCAGCGAGGCGGGCTCCCGGGAGCCGAGGTTCGACAGCAGCCACGACAGCGTCAGGCCGGAGTCGATGATGTCCTCGACGATCAGGACGTGCCGGCCCTTGATGTCGGTGTCCAGGTCCTTGAGGATGCGGACCACGCCCGAGGACTGGGTGCCGGCGCCGTAGGAGGACACCGCCATCCAGTCCATCGTGACGGGGCTGGACAACGCCCGCGCCAGGTCGGCCATCACCATGACGGCGCCCTTGAGGACGCCGACGATGAGGAGGTCCTTGCCCGCGTACTCCGCGTCGATCTTCGCGGCCAGCTCGGCCAGCTTCGCGTCGATCTCTTCCTTGGTGACGAGCACCGACTGAAGGTCGGCGCCCATGTCCTTCTCATTCACGCTGTGCAGCTGCTCTCAGTCGTCGCTCGGTACGCGCTCAGATGTCGCTCTGCCGAATGACCAGTGTGCCACCCCGGCGCCGAACCTCCACCCGCCCGGGCAGGTTGAGGGGCTTCTGGCCGCGCCACGCGGTGATCAGCCGGTCGGCCTCCTCGATGTGCCGGGCGAACAGCGAGCCGGCGGGGGCGCCGGCGGCGAGGACGGCGCGGCGCAGGACCCGGCGGCGTACCGCCGGCGGCAGCGCGTACAGCCGGTTGACGTCCAGCGCGGAGGACCCGGGGGCGACTGCGGGAGCGGCGGCGTCGGGGGCGTCCGGGGCTTCCGAGGCGGCGGCGGCCGCCGCCGGGGCGCCCCCGGCGTCACGGGTGAGCCGGTCGTCCTGCAGCGGCACCCGCACCGCGCGCTCGGCGTCCGCCGCCCAGGCGTCCAGCGCGTCGGCGTCGTCCCTGGCGAGCTGGGCCGTCCGGGCCAGCGCCTCGATGACGCCCTTGCCCAGCGCCTTCTCCAGTATCGGCATGGCCTCGTGCCGCACCCGGGAGCGGGTGTAGGCGGGATCGGTGTTGTGCGGGTCGTCCCACACGGGCAGGGACTGGACCATGCAGGCGCGGCGGGTGGTCTGCCGGTCGATCGCGAGGAACGGCCGGCGGTAGCGGCGGGCCGCCGGGTCGTCGGGCTGATCGGCGGACTGTCCGCCGGCCACCCCGTCGAGCCGGCCGAGCGGCGCGGGCGCCGCCCCGGAGCCGGTGACGGCGGCCATCCCGGCCAGCGAACGGGTGCCGGAGCCCCGGGCGAGCCCGAGGAGGACCGTCTCGGCCTGGTCGTCCCTGGTGTGGCCGAGGAGCACGGCGGCGGCGCCGGTGCGTTCGGCGACGGCGTCCAGCGCGGCGTAGCGGGCGGCGCGGGCGGCGGCCTCGGGACCCGCGCCCCGGCCGACGGTGACCGTGACCGCCTCGACCGGCTCCAGGCCCATCGCGGTCAGCCGCTCGGCGACCTCGGCGGCCCGCTCGGCGGAACCGGCCTGCAGGCCGTGGTCGACGGTGACGCCACCGGCCCGCAGCCCGAGGCGGGGCGCCTCGAAGGCGAGGGCGGAGGCGAGCGCCATGGAGTCGGCGCCGCCGGAGCAGGCGGCGAGGACAAGCGGCGGAGCGGCCGCCGCTCCCCGGCCCCCTGCCGGCTCACCCGGGCGG
>NZ_WMLF01001000.1 GCF_014156695.1 Streptomyces durbertensis
GATCTCGCGGCCGAGATCTGGCGCACGGTGGCCGAGACCCTGGCCGAGGGCCGGCCGGTGCCCGAGAGCGCCGGCTGAGGCGGCCGGCCGAGCCGGTCGGAGGCAGGGTCGCCGGCCTCGCTCGTGCGAGGGCGCCGAGGAGCGCCCTGGCACGACCCCGTGTCGCCCGGGGCGGCTCAGCCGCGCCGCTGTGCGGTCGGTCGGGGAGCGGGGGTCAGGCCGTGCCGGATGGCGTGCGCGGAGTCGATGCCGTAG
>NZ_WMLF01001001.1 GCF_014156695.1 Streptomyces durbertensis
GCGATCTCCACCAGCACAAGCTGCCGCACCCGCACCGCGCCGAACCCCCCACTGCGCGAACGCAGTCGGGGCGTCACGGGCGCGGACGCACGGCGCCGGCCGTCACCCCCCGGTGGCGCGGCGGCGGCGCCGTGTGTCCGTACGATGGTGCAGCCCCCGTGATGACCGGACCATGACGACAAGATCGACGAAGGATCTGATGTGAACAACCGCTCGCTCACCCGAGGCGACGCAGTGGTGCTCGTG
>NZ_WMLF01001002.1 GCF_014156695.1 Streptomyces durbertensis
CTGGCTGCCCCGGCGGTGGTGATCGAGTGGAGTGACGCACTGCAGGCGCCCGGGGGGCGTGTACCGCTCGACGCAGTGCAGGAAGAAGTCCGTGAGCGCCAGCGACTTGGCCCGTACGGCGCCGACGAGCGGGGCGATCCGGTCGCCGATCCGCTCCGGCGCCTCCCACCAGCCGCTCTCGGTCCAGGAGCGGATGCGCATGCTGCCCCACTCGTGGGCGACGACGTGCGCCAGGCGGTCGGG
>NZ_WMLF01000101.1 GCF_014156695.1 Streptomyces durbertensis
CCCCCTGCACATCCCCGCCGGCGCCCGCGCCGCCCGCCACCTCGCCGAGGAGATCAACGGCTTCGCCGGCACCAACGTCGGCGAACTCATGGGCACCCCGCTCACCGCGCACTTCCTCGGCGGCTGCCCGATCGGCGACGACCCCGAACACGGCGTCATCGACCCCTACCACCGGCTGTACGGGCACCCCGGCATCTCGGTCGTCGACGGCGCCGCCGTCACCGCCAACCTCGGCGTCAACCCCTCGCTCACCATCACCGCCCAGGCCGAGCGCGCCATGTCGCTGTGGCCCAACAAGGGCGAGGCCGACCCGCGCCCCGCCCAGGGCCGGCCCTACCAGCGGATCAGGCCCGTCGAGCCGCGCACCCCGGCGGTCCCGGAGTCGGCCTTCGCCGCCCTCCGCCTCCCGCTGCTCCCGGTGCCGACGGTGCCGCCGGCGCCGTCCGGGCCGGTTGTCCCGCCGGCGCCGCCCGAGGGCACCGCGACGGCCGACTGAGGGCCGGCTCCCGGCGGCCCGCGTTCCCACGCCGAAGGGCCCGGACCTCTGTTGAGGTCCGGGCCCTTCCCGACTCAGCGGCGGTGCCGCCGGGTCACAGCCTCAGCGTCGAGCCGATCGATACCCACTCAGGCGGCGGCGGTGGTGCTGTCGTCGCTGCCCTTGCGGCGGCGGACGACAAACATGGCACCGGCGCCCAGCGCCACGGCGGTGGCACCGGCGAGCGCGAACATCGGCAGCTTGGAGTCGGAACCGGTGTCGGCCAGCTTGCCGGTCACCGGCAGCTTCTCCAGACCACCCTGCGGCGCGGGCTTCTTGACCGGCTTCTTCTCACCCTTGGCGTCGTCGATCTTGCCCGGCTTGGCGCCCGCGGCCAGGATGTCGAACGCGTAGTTGTTGATCTCGGATTCCTGGCAGGTGCCGTCACCGACGACGTGGACGCCGAAGGTCATGACAAAGCCGATGCCGGCCGGGGCCTTCGCGTCGACCTTGATGCGCATCTGGGCCTCGGCGTACTCACCCGGCTTGAGCTCGGTGGTGGTGCCGAAGTAGCCCGCCTCGTCCTTGATGGTCGACCAGGCGTTCTTGTTCGGGTCGAACCACTGGTGCGTGAGGACCGCGCTGACCTCCTCGAACTCCTTGTTGTCGATGGCCCACGCTTCCGCGAAGGCGGCCACGTTCTTCATCGACTGCTTGGAGTTGTTGGTGACGCGGTAGGTGAAGTTCTGCCAGCCCGAACCGGCGACGACCTTGCTCGGCAGACCCCGCACCTCGGTGTCGATGGCCGCGGCGGCCTCGTCGACCTCCGTGCACTCCGCGAGCTCGTCCTCGTCCTCGTCCGTCGAGTCCTCGGACTCGGTCGGCTTCGGCTCGGGGGAGGTCTCGGTCGGGGTGGGCTTCGGCTCCTCGGACTCCGGGGCGGACTCCGTCGCGGTCGGCTCCGGCTCCGTGGTGTTGTCCGCGTCCTTGTCCTCGCGCTCCTCGCCCGGCGCGTCCGTGGACTCGGCCGTCGGGGCGGGGCTGGCGGTCTCGGCGTACGCGGCGGGCGCGGCAAGCAGGGCTGCGGGGGCGATGACGGCCGTGGCGGCGGCGGCCGCGACTGCGCGACGGATCCTCATGTGTGCGACCTCGTGACTTCTCTTGGGAAAGCGTGGTCAGTGCCTTCGCGGCCAGTCGGTGCACGGGACGAAGGCAGGGTCAAACGTGTGTGGCCGGCGCGGCGCGTGACGCGCGGTGCGACCTGGCGAACCGAACAGTAATCCCGAAGTAAAAGCCCTGTCAGGAGCGTTAGCCGGGGGCGCCTGGGAGGGACGTCGCGAAACCAGGGGACAAATCGATCACTGTCGGGGCAGTTGCCCATGTGGTGGGAGTTTTCTGTGTGTGGAACATCACGCGGCTGACGGGAGTAGTCACGCGGTGGAGGCGGAGCTTCCGCCCGGGCGCCGCCGGACGGGCCGCTGAACGTGCCGTGGGGACGCCGTCGGGACGGCGTCGGAACGGCGCCGGAGTGTCGTCGGAACGCCGCCGGGCGTGCGAAGGGCCCCGGGACGCCGTGGGCGGGGGAGTGTGCGTCCCGGGACCCTCCGAGGATCGGTCGCGGCGTCAGGGCGGCGCCGCGACCGACCGGGCGGCGCCGGGGGGTGCGCCGCTGGGGTGAGGTCCTGCCGGCGGCCTCTCCGGCTGCCGGGGTACTGATGGTGGGCCCGGTCGACAGGTCTGCGCAACCGTTTCTGCCGATTTCTCCCCAAGTGGTCCCGAGGTCGTCCACGAAGCGGTAAGGGGCGCCGTCACACCCGCGGGCGGCCGGCCTCCGGCGTCCCGGAGGCCGGCCACTTGGAGAGTGACCGGGCTGCTGTCCCCTGCTGTCCGGTCACGGCACCGAAGCGAGGTCCCACGACGCGCTGCCCTTCCCTCATCGGCAGGGCCGGCGCCTCATCGCTCCGGTGGTACCACCCCTACAGTCGCCGGGCCCCGGCCGACATCTGGGGCACTCGGACCAACGAAGCGCGTCCCGCCGGGTAACGCTCCGTACGGGTGACGTGGCCCCCGAGCGGAGCCGCCGGCGCGCGCCCACCCACCGGCGTACCACTCCCACCGCGCCCGTCCCGCCGCCCGCCTCCGGCATCGGGTTCGGGTTCGGGAGCTCACACCCGCCCGCGCGACAGTTCCAGCAACGTCATCGCCAGCGTCGTCCCCGGGCCGCCCAGCTCCGCGCGGAAGCGGCTGAGCACCTCCATCTCCCGCGACAGGTGCACCCGCCGCCCACCCGCGGCGATCCGGGCGTGCTGGATACGGCTCGACACCTCCATCCGCTCCCGCACGAGCCGGATGATTCGCGCGTCCAACTCGTCGATCCGCCCCCGCGCCTCACCGATCACCCGCTCGGGATCGGGCGCGGCGCCGGCCGCGGCGGGCGAAGGCTCCACAGCGTCTGTGCTCGGGGTTGTCGCGGCGCTCGGGGTTGTCGCGGTGCTGGTGGTGTTCACGGGGTCGCTCCTCGCTGGTGCGGTGGGAGCCGCCCGGCGGCCGTCCGGCCCGCGACGAGACACCGCCGCCCCGGGCCTTGGATCGGCCCGGGGCGGCGGTGGAGGTGTGTGGTGTCTGTTGTTCAGACAGCGTGACACGACCCACGGCAGCCGGACGGGCCGGTGCCATAGGTAAACCAGAAGGCCGTGTACGCACGCATGCCGCACAGTATGCCCCGCCCCCGTGCCGTGAGGCCGGCGACACCACCGGTGCCGCGCGTCCGTGGGGCAAGCCCGACCGGCCGTCCCGGCCGGGCTTCCCGCCGTGGCCGGTAGACTCGGAGGCACTCTCCCGCTCGACCCGCCGAAAGGCAGCATTCGTGGCCTCCACCGTGGCATCGACCCACACCGGCGCGCCCGCCGCACCCGACACGGTCCTCGTCGTCGACTTCGGCGCGCAGTACGCCCAGCTCATCGCCCGCCGCGTCCGTGAGGCCCGGGTCTACAGCGAGATCGTCCCGTCGACCATGCCGGTCGCGGAGATGCTCGCCAAGAACCCGAAGGCGATCATCCTCTCCGGCGGCCCGTCCTCCGTGTACGCCGAGCACGCGCCCACCGTCGACCGCGCCCTGTTCGAGGCCGGCGTGCCGGTCTTCGGCATGTGCTACGGCTTCCAGCTGATGGCGCAGACGCTCGGCGGCACCGTCGACAACACCGGCGCCCGCGAGTACGGCCGCACCCCGCTGACCGTGAGCAAGCCGGGCTCCACCCTCTTCGAGGGCACGCCGGTCGACCAGTCCGTGTGGATGTCCCACGGCGACGCCTGCTCGGCCGCCCCCGAGGGCTTCGCCGTCACCGCGTCGACGGAGGTCGTGCCGGTCGCCGCCTTCGAGAACGACGAGAAGAAGCTCTACGGCGTGCAGTACCACCCCGAGGTCATGCACTCCACGTACGGCCAGCAGGTCCTGGAGCACTTCCTCTACCGCGGCGCCGGCCTCGCCCCCA
Organism: Streptomyces durbertensis; assembly: GCF_014156695.1. Classification (GTDB taxonomy): domain Bacteria; phylum Actinomycetota; class Actinomycetes; order Streptomycetales; family Streptomycetaceae; genus Streptomyces; species Streptomyces durbertensis. The sequence goes on from NZ_WMLF01000101.1 coordinate 3,967, forward strand.
GCTGGACGACCGGCAACATCGTCGAGGAGCAGGTCGAGGCGATCCGCGCCCAGGTCGGCACCAAGCGCGCCATCTGCGGCCTGTCCGGCGGCGTCGACTCCGCCGTCGCCGCGGCGCTTGTCCAGCGCGCCATCGGCGACCAGCTGACCTGCGTCTACGTCGACCACGGCCTGATGCGCAAGGGCGAGACCGAGCAGGTCGAGAAGGACTTCGTGGCCGCCACCGGCGTCCAGCTGAAGGTCGTCGCCGCCGAGAAGCGCTTCCTCGACGCGCTCGCCGGCGTCAGCGACCCGGAGGAGAAGCGGAAGATCATCGGCCGCGAGTTCATCCGCGTCTTCGAGCAGGCCCAGGCCGAGCTCGTCGCGGAGGCCGGCGAGGAGGGCGAGGAGGTCGCGTTCCTCGTCCAGGGCACGCTCTACCCGGACGTCGTCGAGTCCGGCGGCGGCACCGGCACCGCGAACATCAAGTCCCACCACAACGTCGGCGGCCTCCCCGAGGACCTCGAGTTCGAGCTGGTCGAGCCGCTGCGGCAGCTGTTCAAGGACGAGGTCCGGATGGTCGGCCAGGAGCTCGGCCTGCCGGAGGAGATCGTCCAGCGGCAGCCGTTCCCCGGCCCGGGCCTCGGCATCCGCATCGTCGGCGAGGTCACCAAGGAGCGCCTCGACCTGCTCCGCGAGGCCGACGCCATCGCCCGCGAGGAGCTGACCGCCGCCGGCCTGGACCGCGACATCTGGCAGTGCCCGGTCGTGCTGCTCGCGGACGTCCGCTCGGTCGGCGTCCAGGGCGACGGCCGCACCTACGGCCACCCGGTCGTGCTGCGCCCGGTCTCCTCCGAGGACGCGATGACCGCCGACTGGTCCCGCCTCCCGTACGACGTGCTGGCGAAGATCTCCACGCGGATCACCAACGAGGTCGCCGACGTCAACCGCGTCGTCCTCGACGTCACCAGCAAGCCCCCGGGCACCATCGAGTGGGAGTGACGCTCCCCTCTCGTCAATGCGGATGCCGCCACCCCTCTCAGGGGTGGCGGCATCCGCATTCCGCCCCGCTACTGTGGCGTCAGGCTCCAGAATCCGGGCTATGGGAGGAACCATGACCGCCGAGTCCTCGATCTCGTTGCCTCTTCCGCCGCAGGACGGCTGGACTGTGGACGATTTCTTCAACCTGCCTGACCTCCCGCCGCACACAGAGCTGATCGACGGGAGCCTGGTCTTCGTGAGTCCACAACGGGACTTTCACTCGCTGGCTGTGGACCTTCTGGTCACCGGGCTCCGGCAGTCCGTGCCGGAGCACTACCGCGTCCGGCGGGAGATGAACGTCGTCCTCACACCGAGGACGGCGCCGGAACCGGACCTCCTTGTCCTTCGTGCTGAGGCCTGTCAGGGCCGCCGGCAGGTACGTTACGAGGCAGCGGATGCCGTTCTTGTCGTGGAAGTCGTCTCACCTGAGTCGCAGGAACGAGACCGTGACACCAAGCCCGGCAAGTACGCCAAGGCCGGCATTCCACACTTCTGGCGGGTCGAGATGGCGGGCGAGCACGACTACCCCACCGTCTACGTCTACGAACTGGACCCGGCGACATCCGCCTACGCGCTCACGGGTATCCACCACGACCACCTCAAGCTGAGCGTCCCGTTCGACATCAACATCGACCTGACCGCCATCGACCACCTGTAGGCGCGCCGACCCGGCCGCGGGCGCGGGGGCTCAGGCGCCGAGCCCCCGCAGGGCTTCCGCGACCGAGTCGCGGAGCGGGGTCGTCGGGCGGCCGATCAGCCGGCTGAGGTCCTTGCCGCGTGCGGCGAGCGCGCCGCGCGCGACGTGGTCGTCGACGTCGACGAGGATCGCCGCGAAGGCGGCCGGCAGCCCGGCGCCGAGCAGTATCCGCAGGTGCTCGTCGGCGGGCACGTCCGCGTGCGCGACCGGTCGGCCGGACAGTTCCGCGACCAGCGGGGCGTACTCCGCGAGCGACCAGTCCGCGTCGCCGTTCAGCTCGTACGCGGCCCCCAGGTGGCCGTCCGTCGTCAGTACGGCCACCGCGGCGGCCGCGTAGTCCGCCCGCGTCGCGGAGGCGATACGGCCCGCACCGCTGTTGCCCACGACGGCGCCGTGCTCCAGGACGGGGGCCAGGTTCTCGGTGTAGTTCTCGGTGTACCAGCCGTTGCGCAGCAGCGTGTGGGGGACGCCGGACTCGACGATCAACCGCTCGGTCTCCTGGTGCTCGGCCGCCAACCGGAACTCGGCGGTCTCCGCGCCGAGGATGCTGGTGTACGCGAGCTGGGCGACGCCGGCCGCCTTCGCCGCGTCGATCACCGCGCGGTGCTGCGGCAGCCTGCGCCCGACCTCGTTGCCGGAGACCAGCAGCACGCGGTCACCCGCGCGGAACGCGTCGGCGAGCGTCTCCGGACGGTCGTAGTCCGCGACCCGGATCTCCACGCCCCGCGCGGCCAGATCCGCCGCCTTCCCCGCGTCGCGCACGACGGCGGCGACCTCGGCGGCCGGCACCACGTCGAGCAGCCCCTCGACGACCAGCCGTCCGAGCTTTCCGGTCGCTCCGGTGACCACGATGCTCATGTCCCACTCACTTCCTATCGGCATGCTTTCGGCCGAGATCGCCCGGCCGGAAACGACCGTAACAAGGAAGCTAACCGAAAGTTAGTACCCACTTTGAAGTAAGGTACTGACATGAGTGAAAGTGTAAAGGTGGCGGCGACGGACACGCCTCTCAGCGACCTGGCCCCCGACGTCTTCTCCGCCCAGTGCGAGTCCCGTGGCGTGCTGGAGCACGTCGTCAGCCGCTGGGGCGTGCTGGTCCTCGCCGCGCTGCTCGAAGAGGGCACGCAGCGATTCAGCGCGCTGCGGCGCCGCATCGGCGGCGTCAGCGAGAAGATGCTCGCCCAGACCCTCCAGACCCTGGAACGCGACGGCATGCTCGTGCGCGAGGCGAAGCCGGTCGTGCCGCCGCACGTCGAGTACACCCTCACCCCGCTGGGCGAGCAGGCCGCCCAACAGGTCTGGGCCCTCGCCCGCTGGACCGGCGAACACCTGCCGGAAGTCCTCGCCGCCCGCGCCGCCTACGACACCCGCCGCAACGGCGCCGGGTGACTCCCGGGTCATGCCGAGCCGATCGCCTGCGGGTAGTGGAACGTGCCCGACGGGTCGTAGCGCTTCTTGACGGCGACAAGGCGTTCGTAGTTCGCGCCGTAGTAGGCGGTGTGCCAGTCGGTGAGGTCGGGGTCGGGGAAGTTGACGTAGGCCGCCCGGGTGCGGAGTCGCGCGGCGAGCGTCCGGTGGATACGGCTGGTCCGGGACAGCAGTTCGGCCACGTCCGAGCGGCGGGCGTCGTGCCGCCAGTGCGTGCCCACGTCGATGACAAACGTCGCGTCCCGGTGCGGATACGCGGTTTCGCCGGGCCCGGGGACGGCGCTCTCGCCACCCATGGCGAACAGCGTCACATAGCCGGTGCCCTCCGCCGGGCCGGGCCGCCAGTCCCGCACCCACTCGACCACCTCGGCGACCGTCGTGGCGTCCAGCCAACGGTTCGGAGCCAGGCTCCTGCTCGACATCGCGGACTTCTCGGGGTTCGTCAGCAGGTAGTCCTGCGCGGACCAGAAGTGCCGCTGCTGGACGAAGTCCTTACGCGGCCGCAGCTCCCGGATCGGTCGCAGCAGCCTGTGGAGACGGTCGTCGGTGCCGAGGTACTGACCGAGCAGTGCCACGGCCGGACGCTCGTCCTCCGCCCGCCGGGCGAACGCCACCCGCACGTCGAGATCTCCCGCGCCGTCCCTGACCAGCGCCTCCTGGACCCGGTCCATGAGCCGTTCACCGGCGTCGAGGTCGAGCACGAGGTCGAAGACCGTGGCCGTCTGCCGGTCGACCGAGACCGGTCGGAAGCCGAACGCGGTGTTGATGCCGAAGTTGCCCCCGGCGCCTCCCCGGCAGGCCCAGAACAGATCCGTGTTCTCCCGGTCGTTGGCCCGTACGACACTGCCGTCCGCGAGTACGACCTCGGTCTCCACCAGCCGGTCACACGTCATGCCCCACTTGCGGTCGTTGAAGCCGAGGCCGCCCCCGAGCGTCAGACCGGCGACGCCGACGCCAGGACAGCGCCCGCCGGGGAAGTACAGGTTCGCCGCGCGGGCGGCGTACACGTCGGAGTTGGTGGCGCCCCCGCCGAGCCGCAACCACCGGCCGTCCGGCCGCACCTCGTTCATCCGGCGCAGGTTGATCAGCAGGCCGGTGGTCGTGGAGTACCCGGCGTAGTTGTGGCCGCCGGAACGCGGTACCAGCGGGACCCCGTGCTTCCGTGCCCACAGCAGCGCCGCTCGCACGTCGTTCCGGTCCCTACAGGAGACGATGCCGGCGGGAAGCACGTGCGCGTAGCGGAGGTTGTCGGGTTCGGCGAGCGGGCGAAAGCCCTCGCTGCCCGGCCGATGCAGCGACGCACCGGGGCCGAGCGCCCGCTCCAACTCCCGCCAGGCGCCCGGCTCGGGCTGGTCGTGCGGCTTCGGACCCTGCGGTTCCGGCAGCGGCCCCGCCCAGGAGGTCTGGCCTCCCATCAGTACGGCCGCGCCGGCCGCCGTGCCGACTCCGAGCCTCAGTACGTCACGTCGTTGGGGCATGGTCGCTCTCCGCGTGGTGGTTCCCGCTGTCGGTACGACGGCAGTCAACACCAGGCGTGACGGAGAGCTATCGGACCATGCGCCGCGTGTCGGAGTTCGTCAGGTGACGGGACGTTTCCCCAGGTCTGCGAGGAAGTCGGCCCAGGCGTCGGGCGTGGTGACGAAGCGGGCGTCGGGCCGCTTCGAGTCCTGAACCGCCACGGCACCCGCGACGTTCGTCGCGACTTCGACACACTCGCCGCTGCCGCTGCTGAAGCTGGACTTTCGGAATGAGAGCTGATCCATGACCACGACGCCTCCCTGCGAGCAGAATCGCATGCGCGAGGTGATGACTGACTCGTTCTTCTCAGGGGCGTCCGTGCACCTGTATGCGGGTGAGGAAGGCCGCCCAAGCCGCAGGCGTGGTCGTGAGCCGCGCCTCCGGCCGCTTCGAGTCGCGCACGGATGTTCCCGCGCCGGTGTGGCGTACCTCTACGCAGTCGCCGTTCTGCATGCTGTAGCTGCTCTTGAGCCAGCCGGTCTCCGGTCGCGGCATGGTGCCCCTCCTAGGTTGCGAGTTCGCCGGCGATTCCGGCGATGAGTTCTTCCGACTTGCGGGCGCTGAGTGCCGACGCGCGCAGGTGGTTGAACACGTCGTCGTAGTGCGCGGTGTCCTCGGCCGCCTCCAGGTAGGCGTGGCTTGTGTAGTGCTCCAGGAGCACCACCTCGAGTTTCGCCGGTGGAGGAAAGCCGTAGAGCGTGAAGGGGAGCATTCCGCCCATGCAGGCCCCTGCCGAGAAGGGTAGTACCTGCAGAGTTACGTTCGGAAGCTGTGCCACCTCGATGAGGTGGTGCAACTGCCGCTGCAGGACTCCCCGTCCGCCAACCTCCTGCCGTAGGGCGGCCTCGCCGAGTACGACCCACAGGCTGAGCGGGGTGGCGTCAGAGCGGGTGAGTGCGTTCTGGCGTTCCATGCGGATGCCCAGCCTCGTCACCTGTTCGCCGTTCAGTGCTCCTGAGCTTCCGCCCTGGATCACGGAGGTGGGGCACGTCCACAGGAGGCAGCGCGTCGTGGGTAAGCACGGTGACGGCAAGGGCGGGACAGAAGGGGGCAAGCAGCAGTCGCCGAAGGAGTCCGACGGGCAGTGGAACCGGCCGGTGCCGCCGAAGCCGAAGGTGAGCGAGTGACTTCGCCGGAACGACTGCTCCAGGAGTTGCGGGCCAAGGGCACCTTGCCCGAGCCGTGGCGTGACGCGGTCGCCTCCGTGCCGCGTGAGCTGTTTCTTCCCGACACGATCGAGGTCGGCGAGGAGATCGTCTCGCGCGGCACCAGCCCGGAGCGGTGGCGACAACTCGCCTACGACGACGTCGCGCTGGTCACCCAGGTGAACGACGGCGGCGCCACGAGGGCCGACGAGTACCGGTTGCCCACGTCGTCCAGCTCGATGCCGACGGTGATGCTGGAGATGTTGGAGCTTCTCGACGTGCGCGAGGGGCAGCGGGTGCTGGAACTCGGCGCGGGTACCGGCCTCAACGCGTGCTGGCTCGCCCATCGTCTCGGTTCCGAGCAGGTCACCTCGGTGGACATCGACGGCGCCCTTGTGGAGCGGGCGACCCGGAACGCGGCGGCGGCCGGGTACAAGCCGGTGTTCGTGTGCGGCGACGGTGCTCAGGGGTGGCCCGCCGGGGCCCCCTACGATCGAGTGATCGCGACCTACACGGTGCCGCGCGTCCCCTACGCGTGGGTGGCACAGGCGCCGCGCGGGCGCATCGTCACGCCGTGGGGCGGGAGCTTCTGCCACTACTCCTACGCGGTGCTGGACGTGGTGGACGGTGTCGGCCGGGGACGCTTCACCGGTAGCCCCGCCTTCATGCGCACCCGTCCCAGCCGGCCGCACCGGGGATTCCTCTCGGACTTCCTGCACCACCTGGACGACGGCACCGAATCGGCCACCACGCTCAACCCGTACGACCTGGCTGGCGACTTCGACGCGTTGTTCTACGTCGGTCTCGCCTTGCCGGACGCCTGGTTCCACCTGGTGGAGGCCGACGACGGCAGCGGGGAGGCGACGCTGTGGCTGCTCGCCGACGACCGGTTGTCGTGGGCGGCGGCCGAGTACGCCCCGGACTGCCGCAAGTACGTCGTGGACCAGTACGGACCGCGCCGCCTCTGGGACGAGGCGGAAGCCGCCTACCGGGTCTGGCAGGCGTTGGGGCCGACCGACACGGGACCGGGCCGGCCTCACGGTCGACCCGAGCGGCCAGCGCGTCTGGCTGGACGACGAGCACCACGTCGTCGGCTGAGCCGGCCGACCGGAGGCAGGACACTGGTGGCCGGCTTCACTCGGGGCGCTGACGCCGCCACCGGCGCCCCGCGCGGGGGTCAGACGAGGCGGCGGGCGGTGGCCCAGCGGGTGAGTTCGTGGCGGTTGGAGAGTTGGAGTTTGCGGAGGACGGCGGAGACGTGGGACTCGACCGTCTTGACGGAGATGTAGAGCTGCTTGGCGATCTCCTTGTACGCGTAGCCGCGGGCGATGAGCCGCAGCACCTCGCGTTCGCGCTGGGTGAGGCGGTCGAGGTCCTCGTCGGCGGGGGCGGCGTCGGTGGAGGCGAACGCGTCGAGGACAAAGCCGGCGAGGCGGGGGGAGAAGACGGCGTCGCCGTCGGCGACCCGGAAGATCGCGTCGACCAGGTCCTTGCCGGTGATCGTCTTGGTGACGTAGCCGCGCGCGCCGCCGCGGATGACGCCGATGACGTCCTCGGCGGCGTCGGAGACCGACAGGGCGAGGAAGCGCACCGGGGCCTCGGGGGCGGCCATCAGGGAGGCGCTGCGGCGCAGCACCTCCACGCCGCCGCCGCCCGGCAGGTGCACGTCGAGCAGGACGACGTCCGGTCGGGTCGCGGTGATGACGGAGACGGCCTGGTCGACGTCGCCGGCCTCGCCGACGACCTCGACGCCGGTGGTCTCCGTCGTGCCGATCTCGGCCTGGACGCCGGCGCGGAACATCCGGTGGTCGTCGACCAGGACCACCCGTGCCCGTCGGCTCTGTTCCTCGCTCATGTCTCCGCCCTCTCCATCTCCAGCTCGACCTCGGTGCCCTCACCAGGGGTGGACCTGATGCGGGCGGTACCGCCGTTGCGTTCCATCCGTCCGATGATCGACTCGCGTACGCCCATCCGGTCGGACGGCACGGAGTCCAGGTCGAAGCCGGGCCCCCGGTCGCGTACGGAGATGAACACCCTGCCCCCCTCGACCTCGGCGAACACCTGGACGGCGCCACCGCTGCCACCGTACTTGGCCGCGTTGACCGTCGCCTCGCGCGCGGCCTGCAGGGCGGCGCTGAGCCGGTCGTCGAGCGGGCAGTCGCCGACGCAGACGACCTCCACCGGCACGCCGTGGTCGTCCTCGACCTCCGCGACGGTCGCCTTGACGGCCTCGGCGAACGTCTGCGGCTCCTCCTCCTGCTCCTCGCCGGCGCCCCGGGCGCCCTTGTAGAGCCAGGCCCGCAGGTCGCGCTCCTGGGCGCGGGCGAGTCTGGCCACCTCGCGGGCGTTGTCGGCGTTGCGCTGGATGAGGGTGAGGGTGTGCAGCACGGAGTCGTGGACGTGCGCGGCGACCTCGGCGCGTTCCTGGGCGCGGATGCGCATCAGCCGCTCCTCGGAGAGGTCCTGCGTCATCCGGACGAGGTACGGGCCGGCGATCAGCGCGATGCCGACGAGCACCGCGACGGACGCCTGGAGCACCGCCCCCAACTGCCGGCCGGAACCCTGGATGACGGCGAAGCCCGTGACGCCGACGGCGACGAGCACCACGCCGACGGCCGTGCGGGCGATGGGGACGAACCGCTTGCGGCGGGTCATCTCCGTCCAGTGCTCGCGGCGGCTGTTGTCCGCCTGCCGCCAGACGACGGCGACACCGACCGCCATGATCAGCAGCGGCCACACGTAGGCGTTGGTGGCGCCGAACTTGAGGTTCTCCTCCAGCACGACCAGCGCGGCGATCAGGACGACGGCCGCGAAGAGGTAGCCCCGGTCGGGTTTCCGGCCGGCCGGTTTGTAGCCGGCGTTCACCCCGCCCGCGCCGAGCGGCACGACAAACCAGAACACCGCGTACAGCAGCGCGCCGAGCCCGCTGGTGAAGAACAGCACGACAAACACCACACGCACCCAGGCGGCGGGCACCCCCAGGTGTCCGGCCAGTCCCCGGGCCACCCCGCCCAGCCAGCGCCCCTCGGAACTGCGGTACAGCTTGCGCAGCGGAGGGGTGGGCACGGCCTCGGGCGCCCCGGCAACTGTGGTCATGCCCCGATCGTCACACGCGGCCCCGGGGCGGGACATCCGGGTAACCCCCGGAAGGAACCCTGAGGCGGGAAGTCAGGGACGCGTCCGGGCCGGTCCCGGATACCGCTGGTGCGGGTGAGTCGCCAGTATGGACGCATGACAGAGCAGCAGTGGGGCGCCGGCGCGCGTGCCGGCGGCTCGCCGGGCGCCGGAGCCCAGCGGAGCACGGACGGCGCGGAGGGCGCGGTGGGCGCTGACGGCGCGGCGGGCGCCCGTGGCGCCCGTGGCGCTGGTGGCGTCGGCGGGTCGGACTCCGGCGCCGTCGGCGGCTGGGGGCCGCACCAGCCCCCGCCCGGCCGTGCCCACGGCCGGCTGGAACGCAGCCGACGCCACAAGGTCGTCGGCGGCGTGTGCGGCGGACTCGGCCGCCACTTCGACGTGGACCCGGTCATCTTCCGGGTGCCGGTCGCCGCGCTGGCCGTGCTCAGCGGCCTCGGCCTGCTCTTCTACGGCTTCGCCTGGCTCTTCATGCCGATGGAGGACGAGGACGAGAACGAGGTGCGGCGGCTGCTGTCCGGCCGCGTGGAGCTGAGTTCGCTGGCGGCCGTGCTGTGCGCCCTGGCCGGCACGGGCCTGGTGCTCGCCTCGCTGGACAACAGCCGGGTGCTGACGTTCGGCGTGCTGGTCGGCGCGGCGGTCGGCGCGGCCGCGTACTGGTCGCAGAACCGGCGTACGGAAGCGGAGGACGGCGCGGAGTCGCGCCCGCAGGCGCCCCCCGAGGCACAGGCGCCGCCCACGCCGGTCGGGCCGTCCTGGTGGCGGGAGCCGCAGACCGCCGACTCCTACCTGTGGGGCCCGGAGGAGATGGACGGCGGCACCGCAGGCGAGCTGTGGCGCCCCCCGGTGGGGAAGCCGGCGGCGCCGCCGGAGAAGACGCCGCCCCGCCCGGCCTCGCTCGGCGGGCTCGTCTTCACGGGCGCGCTGGCCGCGGCCGTCGCCGGCGGTGCGCTCGCCTGGCCGACACAGCCGCTGGGAACCGCCCTGGTCATCGCGTTCAGCTGCGCGCTCGCCGTGTTCGGGATCGGTCTCGCGGTCAGCGCGTTCACCGGCCGGCTGGGCGGCGGCACGATCGTCAACGTCGTCCTGACCGGCGTGCTGCTCGCCGGCGCCGCCGCGCTGCCCAGCGACATCACCACCAACTGGGGCGAACGCTTCTGGCGCCCCGCTGCGGCCGCCGAACTGCGCCCGGACTACCGCATCGGCACCGGACGAGGCGTCCTCGACCTCAGCGGGCTGGAGCTGGAGGACGGTCAGACGGTCCGCACCTCGGTGCGGGTGGCCGCCGGCGAGCTTGAGGTCATCGTCCCGAAGGACGCCCTCGTGGAGGTCGACCTCACGGTCGGTCTCGGCGGCTACCAACTGCCGCAGGCCACCAGCGGCTCCGGCGACGGTTCGGTGCAGGGCGGCGGGTTCCGCGTCACCGAGAAGTACAGCATCGCGCCGAGCGGACGCGGCGACCCGAAGGGCACGATCGAGCTGCGGCTCGACCTCGGACTCGGCGGCGCGAACGTGATCCGGGAAGGCGAGCCCGCCTGGCACGGCATCCGGGCGTGGGAAGGGAGCCGGCCGTGAGTACCCGCAACCCGTTCGACCCGGCCAAACTCGTACTCGGTCTCGCGCTGATCGCCGTGGCGGCCGGCTTTGTCCTGCGCTCGCTGGACCGGCTCGCGGTGCCGTACGCGGTGCTTGTCCTGCTGATCCCGGCCGCGCTGCTGATGTCCGGCGTGGTGGCGGCGACGGACCGCCTGCTGCGTCGCCGCACCCGCTCGGCGGTGGCCGGTCGCCACCCGACCGACCTCCCCCCACCCCGCGGATAGCCCGGGGC
>NZ_WMLF01000102.1 GCF_014156695.1 Streptomyces durbertensis
GCACGGTCGACGCCCTGGACAACGCGGTCCCCGAACCCGCCGACACCCCTGAGGCCGACACCCCCGAACCCGACCCCGCGCCTTCCGAAGCCGCCGCGGCCCTCCCGCTGGCCGCGCGCCGCCGCGCCGCCATCCTCGCCGCGCTCGCGGACTCCGGCGCCGCCCGGGTGCTCGACCTCGGCTGCGGCGAGGGCCGGCTGCTCGTCGACCTCCTCGCCGACCGCCGCTTCACCGAGATCGTCGGCATGGACGTGTCCACGCGCGCCCTGCGGATCGCCGCCCGCCGACTGCGCCTGGACCGGCTGGGGGAGCGGCAGGCCGCCCGGGTCAACCTCTTCCAGGGTTCCCTGAGTTACGTCGACACCCGGCTCGCCGGCTACGACGCCGCCGTGCTCAGCGAGGTCGTCGAACACGTGGACCCGCCCCGGCTGCGGACGCTGGAGCACGGCGTCTTCGCCGCCGCGCGACCGCGCACGGTGGTCGTCACCACCCCGAACGCGGAGTACAACGTGCGCTGGGAGACGCTGCCGGCCGGCGAACTCCGGCACCACGACCACCGCTTCGAGTGGACCCGCGCCGAGTTCCGCCGCTGGGCCGAGGACGTCGCCGCACGCCACGGCTACACCGTCGCCTTCCGCCCCGTCGGCGAGGAGGACCCGGAGGTCGGACCGCCCACCCAGCTCGCCCTCTTCACCGCCACCGGGCCCGACGAACCGGCCGGACCGGCCGACCGCGACCGTGCCGGCACACGCCGGAAGGAGACCGCCGCATGACCACGCTCGCCGTTCCCGACCTCTCGCTGATCGTGCTGATCGGCACCACCGGCTCGGGCAAGTCCACTTTCGCCGCCCGGCACTTCGCGCCCACCGAGGTCGTCTCCTCCGACTTCTGCCGCGGCCTGGTCAGCGACGACCAGAACGACCAGAGCGCCAGCGCCGACGCCTTCGACGTGCTGCACTACATCGCCGGCAAGCGGCTGGCCGCCGGCCGGTTGACGGTCGTCGACGCCACCAACGTCCAGTCCGAGGCCCGCCGCCAGCTGCTGCGGCTGGCCAGGGAGCACGACGTGCTGCCGGTGGCCGTGGTGCTCGACGTGCCCGAGGCCGTCTGCGCCGAACGCAACGCGGCCAAGCCCGACCGCGCGGACATGCCCGCCCACGTCATACCCCGCCAACGACGGGAACTGCGCCGCTCGTTGCGCGGTCTGGAGCGCGAGGGCTTCCGGCGGGTGCACGTCCTGCGCGGCGTCGAGGAGGTCGACGGCGCCGAGATCGTCCGCGAACGCCGCTACAACGACCTGCGGCACGTCACGGGACCGTTCGACGTGATCGGCGACGTGCACGGCTGCCGCGCCGAACTGGAGTCCCTGCTGGGCCGGTTGGGATACCAGCTCACCCGCGACGCAGGCGGCCGCGCGGTGGGCGCCCACCACCCCGAGGGCCGCACCGCCGTGTTCGTCGGCGACCTCGTCGACCGCGGCCCGGACAGCCCCGGCGTGCTGCGCCTGGTGATGGGCATGGCCGAGGCCGGCAGCGCGCTGGTCGTCTCCGGCAACCACGAGCAGAAGCTCGGCCGCCATCTGCGCGGCCGCAAGGTGCGCCTGGCGCACGGACTCGCCGAGACCGTCGAGCAGTTGGCGCGCGAGGCCGAGAACGACCCGGCGTTCCCCGCCCGGGTCGCCGAGTTCGTGAACGGCCTGATCAGCCACTACGTGCTGGACGGCGGCCGGCTGGTCGTCGCGCACGCCGGCCTGCCGGAGAAGTACCACAACCGGACCTCCGGCCGGGTCCGCGCGCACGCCCTGTACGGCGACACCACCGGCGAGACCGACGAGTTCGGGCTGCCGGTCCGCTACCCCTGGGCGGAGGACTACCGGGGCCGGGCCGCCGTCGTCTACGGCCACACCCCGGTCCCGGACGCCGCATGGCTGAACAACACCATCTGCCTGGACACCGGCTGCGTCTTCGGCGGCGCGCTGACCGCGCTGCGCTGGCCCGAGCGGGAACTGGTCGACGTCCCGGCCGAGCGCGTCTGGTACGAGCCGGTGCGGCCGCTGGGCGCGGGGTCCCCGAGCGGCCGTCCGCTGGCGCTGACCGACGTCGCCGGCCGCCGGGTCGTCGAGACCCGGCACCTGGGCCGGGTCGCCGTCCGCGAGGACAACGCCGCCGCCGCGCTGGAGGTGATGAGCCGCTTTGCCGTCGAGCCCGGACTGCTGCCCTACCTGCCGCCCACGATGGCCCCCTGCGCGACCTCCCGCGAGGAGGGCTATCTGGAGCACCCGGCCGAGGCGTTCGCCGGGTACGCGGAGGCGGGCGTGCGGGAGGTCGTGTGCCAGGAGAAGCACATGGGCTCCCGGGCCGTGGCCCTGGTCTGCCGGGACGCGGCGACCGCCGAGAAGCGCTTCGACGCGCACGGCGGCGTCACCGGTGCGCTCTACACCCGCACCGGGCGCCCTTTCTTCGACGACCCCGCCCTCACCGGCGCCCTGCTGGACCGGTTGTGCGCGGCCGTCGACGCGGCCGGGCTGTGGCAGGAACTGGACACCGACTGGCTGCTGCTCGACGCCGAGCTGCTGCCGTGGTCGGCGAAGGCGGCCGGACTGCTGCGCGAGCAGTACGCCGCGGTGGGCGCGGCCGCCGGCGGCGTCCTGCCGACCGTCGTCGCCGACCTGGAACGGGCCGCGGCACGCGGTCTTCCGGTCGGCTCGCTCCTCGCCGACCAGCGTGAACGCGCCGACTGCGCGGCCGCGTTCACCGAGGCGTACCGGCGCTACTGCTGGCCGGTGGACGGCCTGGAGGGCGTCCGGCTCGCGCCGTTCCAGCTGCTCGCGGCGGAGGGCCGCAGCCTGGCCGGCGAGCCGCACGACCGGCAGCTCGCGCTGATCGACCGCCTCGTCGAGGCCGACGCCGGCGGGCTGCTGCGCCGCACCGACCGGTTCCTCGTCGACACCGGCGACCCCGAGTCCGTCGCCGCCGGCACCCGCTGGTGGCTGCGGCTCACCGAGGCCGGCGGCGAGGGCATGGTCGTCAAGCCGCTGCACCCGCTCACCCGGCGCCCGGGCGGGCGGCTCGTCCAGCCCGGCGTGAAGTGCCGGGGCCGGGAGTACCTGCGGATCGTCTACGGCCCCGAGTACACCAGGCCGGGCCAGCTCGAGCGGCTCCGCGAACGCCACCTCGGCCACAAGGAGTCCCTGGCGCTGCGCGAGTACGCCCTCGGTGTGGAGGCGCTGGACCGGCTCGCGGCCGGCGAACCGCTGTGGCGCGTCCACGAGGCGGTCTTCGCCGTCCTCGCCCTGGAGTCCGAACCGGTGGACCCCCGCCTCTGACGGCGACCGGACGCCTCCGCGGCTCGCCGCCCGCCCACCGGGCGGCGGGCCGCAGGTTGCGCCGCGGGGCGAAATCCCGGCGGCGCACTGGGCCAACGGCCGCCGCTCGGACAGGATGGGGAGATGGGATTCCACGTCGACTCCGAGGTCGGCCGGCTGCGCCGCGTCATCCTGCACCGACCGGACCTGGAGCTGAAACGGCTCACGCCGTCCAACAAGGACGACCTGCTCTTCGACGACGTGCTGTGGGTGCGGCGCGCGCGCCAGGAGCACGACACGTTCGCCGACATACTGCGCGACCGCGGGGTGGAGGTGCACCTCTTCCGTGACCTGCTCACCGAGACGCTGGACGTGCCGGCGGCCCGCCGGCTGGTCCTGGAGCGCGTCTTCGACGAGCAGGCGTTCGGGCCGCTGGCCGCCGACCGGCTGCGGGCCGGCTACGACGAGCTGCCGGCCACCGAGCTGGCGAACGTGCTCATCGGCGGCGAGACCAAGCGCGAGTACCTGGAGCGGCAGCCGGAGCCCGTCTCCGTCCACTTCCACTCCCTGGCCATGGACGACTTCCTGCTGAACCCGCTGCCCAACCACCTCTTCACCCGAGACACCTCGGCGTGGATCTACGACGGGGTGGCGATCAACGCCATGCGCTGGCCGGCGCGGCAGCGGGAGACCGTGCACTTCGAGGCGATCTACCTGCACCACCCGACGTTCGCCGAGGCGTCCTTCCGGGTGTGGTCCCGGGCCGGCAGCAGCCACCCGTCGACGATCGAGGGCGGTGACGTGCTGGTGATCGGCAACGGCGCGGTGCTGGTGGGCATGAGCGAGCGGACGACGCCGCAGGCGGTGGAGACGCTGGCCAGGGAGCTGTTCCGGGCCGGCTCCGCGCGGGTGATCGTGGCGCTCGACATGCCCAAGCGGCGTTCGTTCATGCACCTGGACACGGTGATGACCATGGTCGACAAGGACACCTTCACCCAGTACGCGGGTCTTGGCATGCTGCGCTCGTACACGATCGAGCCGGGCGGCTCGGGAGACGAGCTGAAGGTGACCGACCACCCGGCGGAGGAGATGCACCACGCCATCGCGGCGGCGCTGGGCGTCGGGATGGTGCGGGTGCTGACCGCGACCCAGGACGTGCGTTCCGCCGAGCGGGAGCAGTGGGACGACGGCTGCAACGTGCTGGCGGTGGAGCCGGGCGTGGTGGTCGCCTACGAGCGCAACGTCACCACCAACACCCACCTGCGCAAACAGGGCGTCGAGGTGCTGGAGATCCCCGGGAGCGAGCTGGGCCGGGGGCGCGGCGGGCCGCGCTGCATGAGTTGCCCGGTGGAGCGGGACGCGGTGAGCTGAGGAGGCGGGCGGCCCCACGGGTCGGACGGCGGCGCGGACACCCCGCCTGCATAGTGATGCGTGCTCTCGTATACACTTCCGACTTGAGTCCGTTGCACACGACCGTAGGAGCGCCGCATGGCGACAGACCTCAAGGGCCGCCATTTCCTGAAGGAGCTGGACTTCACCGCCGAGGAGTTCCGCTCACTGGTCACGCTTGCCGCAGAGCTGAAGGCGGCCAAGCGGCTCGGCACCGAGCAGCAGCGGCTGCGCGGCCGGAACATCGTCCTCATCTTCGAGAAGGCCTCCACCAGGACCCGCTGCGCCTTCGAGGTCGCCGCCGCGGACCAGGGCGCCCGCACGATGTGCCTGGACCCGGCCGGCTCCCAGATGGGCCGCAAGGAGTCCACCAAGGACACCGCCCGGGTGCTGGGCCGGATGTTCGACGCGATCGAGTACCGGGGCAGCGCCCAGAGCGCCGTCGAGGAGCTGGCCGAGCACGCCGGCGTCCCCGTCTACAACGGACTCACCGACACCTGGCACCCCACCCAGATGCTCGCCGACGTGCTCACCATGACCGAGCACAGCGACAAGCCGCTGGAGCGGATCAGCTACGCCTACCTCGGCGACGCCCGCTACAACATGGGCAACTCCTACCTCGTGACGGGCGCGCTGCTCGGCATGGACGTCCGCATCGTCGCGCCCCGCGAGCTGTGGCCCTCCCCGGAGGTGACGGCCCGGGCGCACGAGCTGGCGGAAGCCAGCGGAGCCCGGCTGCTGATCACCGAGAAGGTGGACGAGGGCGTCGCCGGCGCCGACTTCGTCGCCACCGACGTGTGGGTCTCGATGGGCGAGCCCGCCGAGGTGTGGGACGAGCGCATCAAGCTGCTCGCGCCCTACGCGGTCACCTCCGACGTGCTCGCCGCCACCGGCAACCCGGGCGTGCGGTTCCTGCACTGCCTGCCCGCCTTCCACGACCTGGGCACCGAGGTCGGCCGGGAGATCCACCAGCGCCACGGGCTCACCGCGCTGGAGGTCTCCGACGAGGTCTTCGAATCCGAGGCGTCGCTGGTCTTCGAGGAGGCCGAGAACCGCATGCACACGATCAAGGCCGTCCTCGTCGCCACCCTCGGCGACCAGCCCTGACCCGCCACGGCCGGGCCGCCACGGCCTGACCACCACGGCCGGCCCGCGCCGCCCGGTCCTCCGCACCCGTGCGACCGGCCCTCCGCGCCGTGCAACCGGATCATCCCGCCACGGCGTCCTAGCCGTCGACCAGCCCGAGCGGGCATCCCGGGGCGCGAGCCCTGCCGGGATCCCCACTCGGGCGACCGACCGAGGGGGGACCATCCATGCGAGCGACCCGTTCCACGCTGACCACCATCGCGGCGGTGACGCTGCTGGGCGCGCTGGCCACGGCCTGCAGCGCCGGCCCGGACAGCCCCGGAGCCACGTCGAAGCCGGCGCCGGGCGCCGCCCAGCAGGCCGAGCGGCTGTCGGCGACGGCTCCTCTCGACGGCCCCTGCGAGGCGGCCGGCCGGGGCTGCGAGCAGCTGCTCTCCGCCCACTCCGACCAGCGGGACGAACAACGCGCCGGCTTCCGGCCCGCCGCCTCGCGCGACCACTGGCTCTACGTGGACTGCCAGGGCGAAGGCGCCCTGACCGTGGACGTCGCCGGGGACTCGGTGGAGGTTCCGTGCGCCGACCGGTCACCCGGCGTCACCGGCGTCCGGCACCAGTTCGGCGCCGGCACGCTGCCGACCGGCTACCAGCGCGTCACGGTGAGCGGCGACGACAACGTCAGGTGGTCGCTCGCCGTCGTCGCGGGCACCGAGAACCTGGCCTGATCGCGGGGGAGCCGTGCGGCGGGCCTGCTGCGGCTGTCCGCCGCGGCTAGTCGCGGCGGTAGCCGCGCATCTCCTCTTCCCAGAGTTCCTCGTCCGGGGTGCGCTGGTCGGGGCCCGGTTCCTCGTCGAACCAGGCCTCGTCCGCCTCCCGGCGGTTCCCCACGATCGCCGCCACCGGGGGGATCATCGCGGCGACCACACACATCGCCACGGCGATCGGGACGGAGACAAGCCGCACGAAGACCGTCGCGCTGAGGAACAGCGTCAGACACACTGTCATCAGCGCGAAGTACCGCCGACGCCGCCGTGCGTACATACCTCCACAGTACGACCGGCCGCCGGGCGTGCACAGTTTCCCGGCACGGAAGGGCGGGCCCGGCCACCGGCCGGGACGCCGCCCGGGTGGCCGTGGCCTCGACTGCTCCCCGCCACCGCCCGTCAGCGGCCGCCGGCGGCGCCCATCGCCTCCATGTCCATGTACATGACCTCCCAGTGGTGGCCGTCCGGGTCCTGGAAGCTGCGGCTGTACATCGGGCCCTCCTCCATCGTGTCGCCGGCCGGTGCGCCGCCGGACGCGAGGGCCTTGTCGCACAGCTGGTCGACCTCCGCGCGGCTGTCGGCGCTCAGGCACAGCAGCGCCTCGGTGGTGCTGCCGGTGTCCGCGATCTGCTTGCTGGTGAACCGCTTGAAGAACGGCTCGGTGAGCAGCATCGCGTAGATGGTGTCGCTGAAGACCACGCAGGCGGCGTTCTCGTCGGTGAAGTCGGGGTTGATGCCGAAGCCGAGCTCGGTGAAGAACTTCTTGCTGACCTCCAGGTCCTTGACCGGGAGGTTGACGAAGATCATGCGGGCCATGTCGGGCTCTCCTCGGTGTGCTCCGGCCGCCACCTGCCGGCGGTCGGTGTGTTCGAAGAGGTAGACGGGCGGCGTCCGGGGAACTCATCGCTCGGAGCGGAGGAGAATCCGAAAGTCTTCGCCGCCCCCGCCGGTGCCTCGGCGGGGGCGGCGCGGTGGACCGGGGTGGCGCGCTGCCGTGGCTGCGTCCACCGCCCCACCCCGGTGGCCTGTGGGTCTCTCAGCCCGCCGGGACCGGCGCGGCGTGCGAGTGGTCGTGTGTTGCCGTGGGCTCGTGGTCGCAGGCCTCGTCCAGGCCGTACGTCTCCCAGGCGGGGAACGGGTCCTGCCCGTCCTCGACCGTCTCGCCGTCGGCCAACAGGCAGCGTTCCAGCGCCTCTTGGAGGGCGTCCGCATCCAGCTCGGTGCCGATGAAGACCAGTTCCTGACCCTGGGACGCGGGCGCCTGCAGGCCACCGGCGCCCACCTCGCGGGCACCCGACGGCTCGAAGCGGGCCACCGAGCCGGCCTGCGACCACAACCCGGTCACCCGGGGCCGGCTGGCGAGCCAGAAGAAGCCCTTGGAGCGCAGCACCCGCCCGAACTCCCCGCTGTCCATCCGCTCGGTGACAAAGCGCCACAGCCGCTCGGGGTGGAAGGGGCGGTCGGCCCGGAAGACCGTGCTGGAGATGCCGTACTCCTCGGTCTCCGGTACGTGGTCGCCGTTGAGCTCCATGACCCAGCCGGGCGCCTGCTGCGCCTTCTCCAGGTCGAACAGCCCGGTGCCGAGGACCTGCCCGAGGTCGATCCGGCCGTGACGGGCGGGCACCAGGCGGGCGACCGGGTTGAGCCTGGCGAGCGCCGCGCGCAGCCGGTCCGCGTCGGCCGCGCCGACCAGGTCCAGCTTGTTGAGCACGATGACGTCCGCGAACTCGACCTGGTCCATCAGCAGGTCGCTGACGGTGCGCTCGTCGTCCTCGTACTGGTCGAGCCCGCGCTCCACCAGCCCGTCGCCGCTGGTCAGCTCGCGCAGGAAGTTGGCGGCGTCGACGACGGTGACCATGGTGTCCAGCCGGGCGAGGTCGCCGAGCGTGGCGCCGTCGTCGCGGGGGAAGGCGAACGTCGCGGCGACGGGCATCGGCTCGGAGATGCCGCTCGACTCGATCAGCAGGTGGTCGAAGCGGCCCTCCCGGGCCAGCCGGTCGACCTCCTCCAGCAGGTCGTCCCGCAGGGTGCAGCAGATGCAGCCGTTGGTCATCTCCACCAGCCGCTCCTCGGTGCGGGACAGCGTGGCCTCCCCGCCCCTGACCAGCGCGGCGTCGATGTTGACCTCGCTCATGTCGTTCACGATGACCGCGACCCGCAACCCCTCGCGGTTCGCCAGCACGTGGTTGAGCAGCGTGGTCTTGCCGGCGCCGAGGAAGCCGGAGAGCACCGTCACCGGCAGCCGGCGGTCGTCGTCCGCCCGGGACATCGCGCTCAGCCCTCCGGGCGCAGCAGGCCGCGCTCGTACGCCTTCACCAGGCGCTGCGGGACCATGTAGACGCTGCCGTCCACGGTCACCGGGACGAGCTGCTGCGTCGTCGCCTTCCACTGCGCGCGGCGGTGGCGGGTGTTGCTGCGCGACATCTTCCGCTTGGGTACGGCCATGGGAGTCCTCCGGGAGTCCGGCTGCGTGGGCCCCCGCACCGTACCTGAAAACGGTTCTCGTTTCTAAATCGGCTTCCGTTCGACCCCCGCCGGGTCCGTCCTCAGCTCCAGGGCGTGACCGCCAGCCGGAGCCGGGCGCCGAACCCGAGGAGCGGGTCCGCGGTCTCGGGAAGCCGCACGTGCGCCACCCACTCGCCGGAACGCGGCTCCTCGTCGCGCAACGGCACGTTCTCGGGTGTGTGGTCCTTGATCGTGCCGCGGATGACCGAGTTCCAGTCCGCCCGGACCTCCTCGCCCCCGGAGCCGGGACGGTGGTCCACCACCAGGGTGTCGGCGAAGTCCGACGCCTGCTCCAGATGGTCGCGGAAGCGCAGGAAGCCGCCCCGCGCCCGCAGCGCCAGCACCCGCAGCTGGAGCGCGTACCGCATGGCCGGACTGCCGGGCGGCCTCGGCAGGTCGCTGCCGAGGAAGACGCTCGCCAGCGGCGTCCGCACGCCGCCCGCCGTCTCCTCCGCGTCCAGTTGGACGGGGCACCAGTGGGCCGCAAGCCGCTCGTGAGTGACGATCGGCAGACCGCGCACCGACACCATGACCTCCGCCTGCCACGTGACGTCCCGCTCCGCCGGAAGGCTGTAGTCCACCAGCGACACCTCGATCCGGCGGTCCCCGAAGAGGAAGCGCCGCAGGTTCTCGTAGCCCTCCTCCGAGTTGACCAGCCCGTACCGGCCGCTGTGGCTGCGGTGCACGTACGCGACGTGCGCGCCCGGCACAAACGCGTTCTCGATCTTGACCAGGCCGTCGCTCCTCGCCCCGACCGTGGCGGACGACAGCCCGAAGGCCACGTCGTAGTCGGCCGGGTTGGTGCCCACCAGGCAGAACACCCGGTCCGTGGGGAAGGACAGCTCGCCCTCCGGCATCCGCCGGGCGTCCCAGCCGCTCGGCGGGCCGTCGCCCACCCGACGCGCCTGTGAGGTCAGGTACTCGTACATGCGGCGCGGACCGAAGACGTCCGCGCCCTTGATCCCCGTGACGTCCCGCAGCTTCTCCAGGACCCCGTAGCCGACGTCGAAGGTGATCCCGCCGTGCGGCGTGCCGTAGGTGAACAGGGTGTCGACGTACTCCGCCGGGTCCTCGCCCAGGTCGGGGAGGATCTTCTGGAGCAGGCAGCGGGCGATCAGCCCGCCCATCGAGTGCGCCACCAGGTGCACGCGTGGCGCGCCGCTCTTCTCCCGAAGCGACCGCACGAGCCGCAGCAGGTCGAGCGCCGCCGACTCCAGGCGGAACCGCTCGGGCTGGTCGCCCCACGTGCTGGCGTACCGGTCGTAGAAGCGGTGGACCCAGATGCTCTCCCGCGGTATCTCGTCGTGCGCCTCCAGATACGCCTCCTGGCCCCCCTCGACCAGGACGTGGTAGCCCTCGTCGAGATGGAGCCGCAGCAGCGGGCTCTCGAACTGGTGGAACGCCGGCTCGTTCCGAGCGCCGACCCGCACATGGGTCGAACCTTCGTTGAACCCGTAGAACGGGTCCTTCACGGCGTTGTTGATGCCAGAGGTGTCGCCGGCGAAGCCCCTGACGTACACGATCGGAAACCTGCCAGGCACGGTTCCTCCCGGGGCAGCTGGCTCGGCCGGGCAGGAGAACGCGGGACAGGCGTCGTCGAGGCGCGGAACCGCCCCCGCCCGGCGGGCCCAACGGCTCATCTTTCCGGGCGGTTTCCCACCGGTCGAGGTGGGGACACTTCGACCGTACGTCGGCGCGCCGTGCCCTGCCACCGGGTGGCGGGAGGCGGCCGCCGACTACGCGAGGACGCCGCCGGTCGGCCTGAAGCCGGCGGCGTCCTCGGCGTCCGCGGGCGTGGTCAGCGCCGGCGCCAGAGGGCGGGAGCCGACGGCGGCTCCCAGCCGGGCTGCGCGGTGTGCGCCTGGAGGCACTCGTAGGTCGCGCCCGAGTAGGTCACCCGGTCCCCGAGGCGGTACGCGGTACCCACCGCCCAGGTGCCGCCGGGCGGCGTCGGTGACGGCTCACCCGGGCCCTGCCGGAGGTTGAGCACGAAGTCGAACGTCGCCTCCCGTGCGGACCCCGACTGCCGGACGTTCATCAGCAGCGCGGGGTTGAACAACTGGTCGGTCGCGTTGCGCGGCTCGTTCGGGAAGTACAACTGGGTCGTCAGCACCGGACGACCCGGCGCCTGCGCCTTGACATGAAGATGCCGCGTCCGGCCCGGATACAGGCCGGGGACGATCGTCTCCAACCGGAACGCGCCCCGGGAGTCGGTGAACTGGTGCCCCCGGTAGCGGAACCCCCGGTTGTCATAGGCGCCGTTGACGTCAGCCTGCCAGAAGTCCAGCAGCACGCCGGACACCGGCTGGCAGCCGAGGCCGAACACGTACCCGGTCACGGTCAGCCGGACGCCCTGCGCCCCCGGCTCCAACAGGGATGTCCGGCGCGGCGAGTTGGGTTTGAAGTAGGGGCCTTCCATCTGCGGCGGTGTGGGGTCGTCACCGTCGTCGCACATCGGTGTGGGGACGAGCGGGCGCCCGCTCGGCGCGGCGTCCCTCGCGAGCGCCGCACCACCGAGCGCCGTGGAGAGCGGGACGGCGGCAAGCGCCACCTTCAACAGCCCCTTCCGGCTGATGCCGCCGCCCGGCGACTGCTCCTGTTCTTCCTGCACAAACGCCTCCTGTTGCCTGTGGGGGGACGGGTCCCGGAAGACGCTAGGAGACATCCCGCCACCCGGCGATGGACTGAACACCGCAGACATGGTGACCAACCCGTCCCACGCCGGGCTGCGGCGTGGTGGCCTCAGCGGTGGGCGGGATCCCGTGCGGGGGCCGGGCGCGGCGCGAGCAGGGCTGTGCGGCGGAAGGAGCCGGGGCTCATGCCGGTCTCGCGGCGGAAGAAGCGGCAGAAGTAGGCGGCGTCGGGGTAGCCGACACGGTCGGCCACCCGGCGCACGGACAGTTCCGTCGCGATCAGCAGCCGCTTGGCCTCCCGGACCCGGGCCTCCCGCAGTAGCTGGCTCGGCGTCCGGCCCGTCGCCCGCTTGACCGCCTCGGTGAGGTAGCCGCCGCTGACCCCGAGGCGGGCGGCGTGCTCGCCGACCGACGCGCCGACGCCGTCGGGCAGACCGAGCAACCCGAGGAAGTCCCGGGCGAGTTCCCGCGCGCGGTCCTCGACCCCGGGCCGGCCCGAGGTGTCGTGCGCCGGCCCGGCGGCCGACCGCGCGGCGCGGACCAGCAGGACGTGCAGCAGCGACTCCAGTACCGAGCGGTGGCCGCTCGCACCGCACTCGTACTCCTCGCGCATCTCCCGCAGCAGCCTCGTCAGCCCCCGCGCCTGTTCGGCCGGGAGGGGGAGCAGCGGCTGCGTGCTGAGCGAGCGCAGCAGTTCCTCGTCCTCGGGATGGGTCAACAGGAAGTCCGGGTTGAACAGCACGACCCAGCCGGAGAGTTGCCCGGTCAGCTCCCAGTGGTGGACCTGACCGGGCCACACCACGCACAGTTGCGGCGGCTGGAGCGGCCGGCACACCGAGTCCACGACATGGCGGCCGGAGCCCTCCGCGACGTACACGACCTCGTGGAAGGAGTGCCGGTGCGGGAAGGAGGCGCGGGAGAGCGGGCCGATCGTGTCGAAGGTGCCGAGCGCGAACGGCAGCAGATGCGGGGCGGGAACGTCGAGCCGGTGCAGGGGCACGGGATCCGCGGACGCCGCCGGGCCGTCGGGAACGCGGGGCATGCCCTCACGGTAGGCGCCGCGCGCCACCCCGACGGCCCGAACGCGGAGATCCGCGCCGCCGGCGTCCCGCGCCCGGTTTCCCCGGCGGGGCGGCGAGGCTTCCTCAGCGGGGCGGCGAGGCGTCGAGCGGGGCGCGCAGCGCCGACCGTCCGGCCCGCCAGGCGGGAAGCACGTGCGCGGCGAACCGCGCCTCCACAAAGCCGGTGGCGCGGATGCCGAACACCACGTCGGGGGCCAGGTGCGGCTCTTCCTCCAGCAGGCCGTCCAACACCTCGTGGCGCACCACCTGTTCGTGGACGGCGTCCGCCTCGACGTGCTCGTCGTAGAAGCGCTGCGCGGCCGGCCCGGCGCCGGCGGCACGCAGTGCCTCGGCCAGCCGCGCGGAGCCGGGGGAGGAGGTGATCTCCACGGCGGCGAAGTGCCCCGCCAGCGCGCCCCGCAGGGACCTGCGCAGCCCGAACAGGGACATCATGTTGACGGTCGCCAGCGCCGCGGCCGGCGCGTGGTCGAGGTAGCGGCCGTAGCGGGCGTCGAGTCCGAGGTCCGTCATGAGGTCGGCGAAGAGCCGCGCGTGCACGTCCTCCGCCCGCCCCGCGCCGAACTCGTCGTACTCCACCGCGACCATGGCCGCCTTCGCCCGCCCCCACAACCGGGGCACCACCCACAGGTGGGGGTCGGCCTCCTTCAGGTGGTACAGCGACCGCAGCGCCGCGTACTCGGTCAACTGCCAGAGTTCGCTCGACCGTCGGAGGTGGTGGCTGACGCTGTCGGGGTCGTGGCCGACGGGCTCCACCAGCAACTCTTCCACGGCGGCGGCCACATCGCCGTCCCCGCCCCCGTCGGCGTCACCCGTGCCCTCCCGCAGCGCGGCGAGGAACCGGGCGTCCGCGGCCGCGCGGACGGCGAGCAGCCCGGGGTCCCATTCGGCGTCCGCGTCCACCGAGCGGAAGCCCCGGTAGTGGAGTTCGTAGAGGACGTACAGCAGCAACTGCAGGTCCTCGCCGAACGGGTCCTGTTCGGCCACCGCCGCCGGGCTGGGGAGCGGCGAGCCGGGCTCGCGCAGGGCGGTGATGACGGCCTCGGACAGTTCGCCGCGCGCGTGCGGCAGCGGCGGATCGGTGTGGTGCGGCGTCGCCCCCGCGACGGCTGTGCTCACCTGTGCCTCCTGGAACACTTCCTGGAGATCCCGGCCGGGGTGCCGCCCCGGACCGTCCTCCTGCCGGCCGGTCGCCGCCCGGTCCCGTTCGTCAGCACGCGCGGAGCCGGCGGGGCGCTGCCGCCGGCGGTGGCTGGTGTCGCACCAGGGGAAGACCCGGCTGCGGGCGCAGGTGCAGATGGCGTTCTGGAAGCGGTCGGAGGTGTGCGTGCCGTCGTTCTCGGTGACCACCTCGACCGGGCCCTCCACCATGACGGGGCCACGGCGGCCGACCCGCAGGCGCCGCCGGGTGTCATCGCCTGCGGGCATGGACGACCACCAGCTCCTCCGCGTCGGAGTCCTCCGGCACCAGCCCCAGGGCGCGGAGCCAGGAGAGCCGCTGCCGCATGACCGGGCCGAGCGGGACGTGCCGACGACGGCCCACGGCGGCGTCGAAGCCCGTCTCGCGGAGGCGGGCCAGCGTGCGCTCCGGGTCGCAGAGCGCGGAGTGGACGAGCAGCAGCCGCCCGCCGCGCCGCAGCACCGAGGGCGCCGCGTCGCAGACGCGGTCCAGCAGGTCGCGGCCGTCCCAGCCGGCGTCGTGGGTGCGCCGGGCGCCCCGCGGGGGCGCGGTGGCGGGGGTCGGCAC
>NZ_WMLF01000103.1 GCF_014156695.1 Streptomyces durbertensis
GGACCCACTCCACCGGCCCGTAGCGGAAGCGGCGCATCAGCCTGACGCTGACGTACAACTGCGTCAGATAGAGGACAAGCGCGCCGCACACCGCCGCGGCACTCCCCGTCCTCCCGTAGAGGTCGAGCCCGTACCCGTAGAAGACCAGCGCCATCACCAGCGACTGCGTCAGGTAGTTGGTGAGCGCCATCCGCCCGGCGGGGGCCAGCCAGGACGCGACCCGGGCACCCCGTGCCGTCCGGAACCACAACAGCAGCCCACTCGCGTACGCGACGGACAGGGCCGGCGCGGTCACCATCCCCAGCACGGAGGCCGGCACCTCCCACCGGTCCGACAGCGGGCCGACCGTGCCCAGCGCCATCAGAACGCCGCCCGGCACACCCACGACCGCACCGATCGCGCAGTTCCGCCGCAGGCGGCGCGCCGGCACCTCACCGGAGAACAGCCGACGCCTGCCCGCGACAAACCCCACCAGGAACGCGGTGACGACGTGCCCGCCCCCGACCAGCGCACCGAGAAGGAGATCCGGCAACGCCCGCGCGTTGGCCGCCACCACCTCTGCGACGCCACCCCGGTACGCCTCCGTCAGCGCCGCCGCCTCCGCCCGCACCTCCGCGGCCGTCCCGAACTCACCCGCCGGCACGGCCGCCGCCAAGGCGGCCACAAGCAGCAGGAGCACGGAGACCACCCCGTACAACCACAGCGCGGCACGCCACGCCCGCTCCGGCGACGCCCGCCGCGCGGCGAACAGGACGAGGCCGAGCACCGCGTACGTCGCGAGGATGTCTCCCGCGTACAGCAGCAACGCGTGCGCGACACCCAGGACGAACAGCGCGAGCAGCCGACGCAGCATCCGTCGTTCGAAGGACGCCCCGGCCCGCTCCGCCGAACTCGTCTGCAGGGTGAAGCTGTATCCGAAGAGGAACGAGAAGAGCAGGTAGAACTTGGTCTCCACCAACGCGGCGACCAGCCAGTGCGCGATGAGATCCGCGCCCGTCTCCTCCGGGCGTCCTCCAGCCAGAGCGAAGGGCCCGGCCATCACCAGCACGTTCGCGAGGAGGATCCCCGCGAGCGCGAACCCCCGAAGGGCGTCCACCTCCAGGATCCGCGGCGGGACCGATATCGGACGCGCGGCAGCGCGGCCGCCCGCCTCGCGGCTCAGTCCGGGCTCGGGCCCGGTGGTTGGTGTACTCACCAGTAGATCATTTCACTGAGCGCACCCACCCCCACCCCCGTCGCCCACCTGCGGCAGCCGCACCGGCACCGAACCGCGCCCGTGCCCCGGACTTCACACACCTCGCGACCTGGTCCGCGGCCGTCCACATCGCGTGCGTGGCGGCCGCCTTCCCCCTGCATCGTCGGCTGGGCGGCGGCGCCCACCACCGAAGCCACCCCACTCGTGCTGGCGCTCCTCAGCTTCCGCTGGATCTGGAGTACAGCGGCTCGCACAACCCGTCGGTCAGGCCACCCGGCCAAGGTCTCCCTTGAGGAGCGGTTTGTTGGCGATCAGCACCACGGGTAGGTGGTCCTGGTCCCGGACCTTGATGGCTGCGGCTTTCAAGGCGCGAGGGACGGCTCCGGCGTCCAGGAGGAGGCGCCATTCCCACGTGCCGAGTTGCAGGAACTCCGGTCCGGTGAGTCCGGCGACTTCCAGGGGGTCTGCGAGCGTGCCGGGGAAGGCGGTGAGAGTGCGCAGGCGAGGCAGGCCGGCGAGAGGCGCGAGGCTGAACCTACGTCACTTGTGGCACGCGAGTGGTACGCGAGACCGGAGAGGTCTGGATGACAGGCAAGGCCAGGTCGTCCCCGGCACGATGGTGGACCGGACACCATGACGGCTGACGTCACCTCGGACGTGTGCGGTCCGTTCGTTCGTGGCGGGTGGTGCTACAGGTCGTCGGGGAGGAGGCGGAAGGCATGGTTGCCGGTGAGTGGTGTGATGGCCCTGAGGTCTCGGCGGTCGAGTGTCAGGACGGCTTCGGTCTCGTAGGTCTCGGCGAGGACGACGTTCACCGCGTCCGTGAGATCCAGGCGGAGGGCCGCGTAGCGGTTCTGCACCCCGCGAGCCTTGCGCAGAGCGGCAGCGGACACGTCGGGGATGGCGACGCGACCGGTGTGCTCCTGCGCCAGCAGCCAGTCGTTCACCGTGTGGGCCGCCCGCCGGTCGATGTTGCGTGTGGTGATGTGCTCGATCTCCAGGATGACCAGGGGGGAGACCACGGTGAGGGCGGCCTGCCGCATGGCGGTTCGGGCTGCCTTGTGCTCGGGGTCCGAGCCGTTGAGGGCGGCGACCAGGCCGGAGGTGTCACCGATGACGATCACCGGGCGTCCGCCACACCATCTGCCACGGCCTCGTCGATGTCCTCGGCGGTGACCGGGCCCCCGAAGTCGAGACGGGGGATCTCCCAGTCCTCGTCCCATCGCCTGGTGCGCAGGGCGGCGATGTGGAAGGCCTCGCGGAAGTACTCGGATTCCGTTCTGCCCTCCCTTGCGGCGGCTTCCTTGATCAGAGCCAGATCCGCTTCGTCCACCATGACTGTCGTCTTCTTCAGAGCCATATGGTTATGGTACCTCCGCCATAACTGCCCGGCGGTGCACCACCACCCCGGGGCCGTCCAGCCGGGCCGGACCACGCCCGCGGCGGCGACCGCGCCCGCGAGGGTGCCCATGGAGGCGACGAGCACGATGCGGGGCGAGGCGCGGTCCAGCAGCGCGCCGGCGGCGAGGGCGGCGAGCAGGGCCGCGACGGTCTCCGGGAGGAAGTTCGCGGCGGCCTCCACCGGGCTGAGCCCGCGCCCGTCGAGCAGGTCGATCTGGTGGAGGTTGAGCCCGGTGGTGAGCATCGCGCTGGACGCCATGCAGAGGGCGATGGCCCAGAACATACCGGTCCGTGCCGCCTGCCGCAGCGGCCAGCCGGTGGTCCTGTCGTGGTCGGTGCCGTCCTCGGGCGGGGCGACGCCGTCGACGTGCTGGCCGACGTCGGAGGGCCGGTCGCGGAGTCCGAAGAGGGCGCTCGGAACGACCACCCGGGACGCCGTACCGGCCGGCCATCTTCCCGGAGGTGCCGGGGACGACGGAAGACCGCCGCTGTCCGGCCACCTCGGTGGTGGTCGGACAGCGGCGGTCGGTGCTCGGCGGCGTCGGTGCTCAGTGGTTGGTGAGCTGGCCGGCGAGCTTGCCGTGCATGTCGGCGCTGGGCTTGTTCAGGCCGATGATGGTGACCTTCTTGCCGCGCTGGGTGTACTTGTTCTCGATCGCGTCGAGCGCCGCGACGGAGGAGGCGTCCCAGATGTGGGCGTCGGAGAGGTCGATGACGACGTCGTCCGGGTCGTCCTTGTAGTTGAACTGGTAGACGAGGTCGTTGGAGGAGGCGAAGAACAGCTCGCCGGTGACCGCGTAGACGACCTGGTTGCCGTCCGGGTCGACGACGCCGGTGACCTCGGCCAGGTGGGCGACGCGCTTGGCGAAGATGATCATGGCGGTGATGGAGCCGACGATGACGCCGATGGCCAGGTTGTGGGTGGCGACGACCACGGCGACGGTGACGACCATGACGGTGGTCTCGCCCAGCGGCAGCCGCTTGAGGGTCTTCGGCTGGATGGAGTGCCAGTCGAAGGTGGCGACCGACACCATGATCATGACGGCGACCAGCGCGGCCATCGGGATGTCGGAGACGACCGGGCCGAACACGACGCACAGCACCATGAGGAAGGAGCCGGCGAGGAACGTCGACAGCCGGGTCCGGGCGCCGGACACCTTTACGTTGATCATGGTCTGGCCGATCATCGCGCAGCCGCCCATGCCGCCGAAGAAGCCGGTCACGATGTTGGCGATGCCTTGGCCGACCGACTCACGGGTCTTGTTGGAGTGGGTGTCGGTGATGTCGTCGACCAACTTGGCCGTCATCAGCGACTCCATCAGGCCGACCAGCGCGAACGCGAAGGCGTAGGGGGCGATGGTCGTCAGGGTGTCCATGGTGAACGGAACGTCCGGCAGTCCGGGCACCGGGAGGGACGACGGCAGTTCGCCCTTGTCACCCACGGTCGGCACCGCGAGGGCCGCGCCGATGGTGATGACCGTGAGGACGACGATCGACACCAGCGGGGCGGGGACGACGGTGGTGATCTTCGGGAAGAAGACCATCATCGCCAGACCGCCGAGGATCAGCGGGTAGACCACCCACGGGACGTTCTTCATCTCCGGCACCTGGGCCATGAAGATCAGGATGGCCAGGGCGTTCACGAAGCCGACCATGACGCTGCGCGGGATGAACCGCATCAGCTTGGCCACGCCCAGCGCCCCGAGCGCGATCTGCATCAGACCGCCGAGGATCACGGCGGCGATCAGGTAGCCGAGGCCGTACTCGTGGTTCAGCGGTGCGATGACCAGGGCCATCGCACCGGTCGCGGCGGAGATCATCGCCTTGCGGCCGCCGACGATGGAGATCACCACGGCCATGGTGAAGGAGGCGAAGAGGCCGACGGCCGGGTCGACGCCGGCGATGATCGAGAAGGAGATCGCCTCGGGGATCAGGGCCAGGGCGACCACGAGGCCGGCCAGCACCTCGGTGCGGAAGACCTTGGGGGAGGCGAGCCAGTCAGGCTTGGACAGCTTGGACTGCTTGGGCGCAGCGGCGAGCGGTGAGGACATGCAACCGTTTCTGTTCGGGCGCACGCGCCCAACCGCTGGACGCACACGCGCTTCGTACTCGACTCCGTTACCGAGGGAGTCCCCGGCGGCCCGGCCACGACGGGGGCCCTGCCGGTGGGAGGGGCGGCCGGGAGGCCGCCGTTCGGGCATCATTGCCCGGAAGCCTTGGGGTGCCGCTCTGCTGCGACCCGATCGGGACCGCACCGGCGACGACCTCCAAGACTCTACCCTGACGTGAGGGCAGAGTGCGACTTGTGGCTTGTGAAATGCAGGTAAACAGCACGTCCGGGCTGTGATTCCAGACACGCGTCCGGGATTCGGTGGCCGAAACGCGACGTGTACCGACGGGACGGAGAAGGCGGTAATGGCGGACCAGGCGCGGCACATGCAGATCGGCGAGGTGGCCGAGAGGACCGGTCTGTCGCTCCGCACGATCCGCCACTACGAGGACGTGGGTCTTGTCACGCCGTCCGCCCGCAGCAAGGGCGGCTTCCGGCTCTACACGGAGGCCGACGTGGAGCGGCTGATGGTGGTCCGCCGGATGAAGCCGCTGGACTTCTCGCTGGAGGAGATGCGGGAACTGCTGGAGATCATCGACCGGATCGCCGCCACCGACGAGGACCCGTCGACCGGGGACGACCGGCAGCGCCTGCGGGAGCGACTGGACTCCTACCAGAAGGTGGCGGACGCGCGCTGCGAGAAGCTGCGGGCCCAGCTGATGGCCGCGGAGGACTTCGCCGCCACCCTGCGCCGCAAGCTCGACGACGCCGGCTGACGGCGGCGGGACCGCCGTTCGTCCGGTCTGTCCCGACCCACAGGCCCGCCCACCGGCCCGCCCACCGGCCCGCCTGGCCGGTCAGAACCCGACCGGGACCTCCTGCCAGTCGATGATCGAGAGCTGCGTGCCGCGCGAGTGCCGGGTCATCGACCGGGGCCGCCGCACGTCGCACAGCGCGGCGCGCCGCGCCTCCACCCGCACCGCAGGACAGGCGGGTGACCTGGATGTCGCCCTCGTGCGGCGTGCCGCGCAACTCCTCCGCCTCGCCGCACGACGGGCACGTCCGCGCACCGGCCATGGCTTCTGGTCTCCCTCCCGCGCTCGGGCCTCACGTGGCCCGGAAGGCAGCGTCTCCGGAGTTCTCCCCACTTTCACGCGAGGGGAGAGTTCTCCGTCCCCGCGGGGCGCTCTTCCCGCGGAGCGCTCTCCCCGCCGCGCTACGCGTGGGCGGCGAGGAGCGACTCAAGAGGCGCGTCGGGGAAGGCCCGTTCGAAGTTGGACGCCTGCCAGCGGTCGGGGAAGAGCGCGAGGTGGGTCTTGTCACGTACCCGGGTGAGGGCCTCGCCCTTCACCAGGCGGGAGCGGTTGAGGCCGTCCGCGCCCGTGGCGTCGGTGGCCCGCGCCAACGAGTACGGCAGCGCCTCCAGCCGCACCGGCGCGGAGAACTCACCCGCCATCCGGGCCGCGACGACGTCGAACTGCATGGGCCCCACGGCGGCCAGCACCGGCGACTGCTCACCGCGCAGCTCGGACACCAGGACCTGCACCACGCCCTCCTCGTCGAGCTGCGCGATGCCGCGCCGGAACTGCTTCGACCGCGAGATGTCCACGGGGCGCGCCACCATGAAGTGCTCGGGCGCGAACGTCGGCATCGGCGGGAAGACGGCCGGCGAGCCCGGGGAGTGCAGCGTGTCGCCGACCCGCAGCGCGCTGGCGTTGACCAGGCCGACCACGTCACCGGGGTAGGCGGTCTCCACCATCGAGCGGTCCTGACCGAAGACGCTGTGCGCGTACTTGGTGGCGAACGGCCTGCCCGACGCCGCCCGCGTCACCGTCGTGCCGCGCTCGAAGACGCCGGAGCACACCCGGACGAACGCGATCCGGTCCCGGTGCGCGGGGTCCATGTTCGCCTGCACCTTGAACACCAGCCCGGAGAAGGGCGCGTCCACCGCGCGGGTACCGCCGCCGGCGAGTTCGCGCGGCCCCGGCGGCGGCGCCATGTCGACCACGGCGTCCAGCAGCGGCCGCACCCCGATGTTCGTGATCGCCGCGCCGAAGAACACCGGGGTCGTCCGGCCGTCCAGGAACGCCTCCCGGTCGTGCTCGGCGCCGTCGGCGCGCAGCAGTTCGAGCTCCTCCACCGCCTGCGTCCAGTCGTCGCCCTCCTCGCGCGCGGCGACCCCGCCCGGCACGACCTCCTCCGTCGCCGCGTGCGCGCCACCCGGCGTCCGGGCGTAGCGCAGCATCCGCTCCGGTTCCCGTGCGTCGACCAGCCCGCGCAGTCGTCCCGCGTACCCCACCGGCCAGGTCACCGGCGTCGGCCGCAGCCCGAACTCCCGCTCGATCTCGTCGAGCAGTTCCAGCGCCTCACGGCCCGGCCGGTCCCACTTGTTCACAAACGTGATCACCGGAATGCCCCGGTGCGCGCAGACGTCGAACAGCTTGCGGGTCTGCTCCTCCAGGCCCTTCGCCGCGTCGATCAGCATCACCGCGCAGTCCACCGCGGCCAGCACCCGGTAGGTGTCCTCGGAGAAGTCCGCGTGCCCCGGTGTGTCCAGCAGGTTCAGTACGCACCCCCGGTAGGCGAACTGCAGCACCGCCGACGTGACCGAGATGCCCCGGGCCTTCTCCATCTCCATCCAGTCCGACGCCACCCCCCGCCGCCCGGCCTTGCCGTGCACCGCCCCGGCCTCGGTGATCGCTCGCGCGTGCAGAGCGAGCGCCTCGGTCAGCGTCGACTTGCCCGCGTCCGGATGGCTGATCACCGCGAACGTCCGCCGCCGCGCCGCCTCACCGGCCACCCGCGCCGCCTCACCGGCCGTCCGGGTCTGCTCGCCGGCCGTCCGCTCGACCTCCGACGTCATCGCGCCTCCTCCTTCGAACCCGTCGGAGCCGTGGCCACCAACCGGGACAGCTGCTCGTGCAGCGAACGCGCGAACTCCTCCGCCCGCGCCAGCTGTTCCCACAGCTCCTCGCAGCGGCTGTCGGCCTCCCGCCAGTACGTACGCAACCGTGCCACCAGTTCCTCACGTGCTCTCATGTTGTCGTCGGGCAACGCCCCGCCGTGCGGCAACCGGTCCAGCACGTCCAGCAGCGCCCGCACATCCTCCAGGCAGAAGCCCAGCGGCCGCATCCGCCGCGCCAGCCGAAGCCGGCGCACCTCCGCCTCCCCGTACAGCCGGAAGCCGCCCTCGCTGCGCTCGGCCGGGCTCACCACCCCGACCTCCTCGTAGTGCCGGATCGTCCGCAGGGACAGGCCCGTACGCTCGGCCACCTCACCGATCCGCATCAGCCGCTCACCCATGGCTCCACCGCGTCGTGTCGACAGACCGGCCCGTGGCGAGAACCTACCCTGACGTCAGGGTAGATCGGCAACCGCTGCAACCAGCGAGGGCGGTTCCGACAGGCCGCCGTCGTCGTCACGCGGCGCCGACAGGCCTCTCGCCGCTCGGCGCCGCGCCGGCGGCCCGACCCGTCGCGGCGCCTCACAGCAGCCCGCCGCGCCAGGGGCGCGGCGGCGTACTGTGGAAGGCGTACAGCCCCCACCACCGGGGCATCGGCTACCCGCAGACGGGCGGACGACACCATGGCCGACTCCCGCACGCCCCCGCCTCCCGACGCCGGTCGACTCCCGAGCGCCGTCCATCACGCGGTCAAGCCCGGAACGGCGTTGCTCCGCCTGGAGACCACACAAGCCCGGGACCACGTTCTCGACGGGGCATGGTGGCCGCGTTCCCGCGACCCCGCGGCGGAGCTCCCCGCCCTGGTGAGCGCCCTGACCGCGCACATCGGCCCGATCACCCGCGTCGGTCTGGACGCCGCCGGCTGGGACGAGCTGCCGGTCCGCCTGGTCATCGACGACCGCGTGGTGCACATCGACTCCTTCGCCGTGGGCGACGACACGGTGCTGGTCACACGAGGCGACAGGGACCACTTCTCGCTGCTGGTCGTGCCGCCCTACGCGGACCCGGACGCCGCCCGGGCGGCGATCGCCCAGGCACTGCGGGCCGACAACATCACAGGCGCCGAGCAGATCCTCGTCGACACCGGCACCGGGCACAGCGCCTGACCCGGCTCCCGGACCGGCGGAAGGTCGGAGGCGTCACCCGGCGTCATCCGCGCCACTCGACCATGAACAGCGTGGCGTCGTCCGTGGTACGGCCGCCGCGCGCCCGCTTGAGGGTGTGGGACAGAGCGCGCGTCACCGCCCGCACGCCCATGCCCGCGCTGTCCAGCCGGTCGACCCAGGTGATCAGCTGCTCCTCACCGAACTGCTCCCGACCGTTCCTGTGCTCCTCGATCAGCCCGTCGGTGAAACAGAGCACCCGGTCCTCCGCCTCCAGCGCCACCTCGCTGACCGCCGGCTCCGCCCCGCCGAAGCCGACGGGGAGGGTCGTCGCGCTGTCGAGCCGGCCACGGACGCGATGCCCACGTACGAGCATCGGCGCCGGGTGTCCCGCGTTGACCCACTGGAGCCTGCCGGTGCGGGTGTCCAGCCGCATCATCTGCGCCGTCACGAAGTGGTCGGGGCCGAACTGCTCGGCCACGGCACGGTCCATGAACAGGTAGATCTCGGACAGCCCGACGCTGATCCGGCGGGCGTGCCGGTAGGCGCCGATGGCCACCGTCGCCATCGTGGCCGCGTCCAGGCCGTGTCCCATCGCGTCGATCATGGCCAGGTGCAGGGTGTCCCCGTCGAGGGCGTAGTCGAAGCTGTCGCCCGCCACGTCGTAGGCCGGCTCCAGGATCCCCGCCACCGCGACGCGCGGCATCACCATCGCCAGCGGCGGCAGCAGCGACCACTGGATCTCCGCGGCGACGCTCATGGGTTCGCTGCGCCTGGTGCGGAAGAACAGGTCGGTGTACCCGTTCTTGGTCACCAGCAGGTCGGCCGTCACCCCCGCGACCCTGCGCAGCAGACGGCGGTCGTCGTCGCCGACCTCGTCCAGGGTGACCGCCAGGACCCCGACCTGGTCGCCGCCGTCCAGCAGCGGCAGATGCACGCGTACCCCGTCGGGCCGCGTGAGCTCGACGGGGCGGGAGTCGAGGAAGCACCGGCCCGCCTCCGAGCGGTCGATCGGCTGGGGATCGCCGTCCGTCAGCCCCTCGCCGGGCAGCGGCACCAGCATCCGCTGCCCGTAGTCCTGCAGGAGGATCTGCGGGTCGCGCACCCCCAGCCGGGCCAGCGCCTCGACGACCAGCGGACCGATACGGTGCGGCGGCAGCTCGTGCGCCCGGTCCAGGAGCACGCCGAGCAGCCCCTCCCCGAAACTCTCGGAGCGGTCCGGGCCGCCCCCGTGCTGTTCGCCGCCTCGTCCGGCCGTCATCGCGTCGCACCCGTCCGGAGGGCGGCCGTCACCGCGCGGACGCGGCGCGAGCACAAGCGCCGCCGGCGCACGGAACCGTGCCGTGCCCCGGCGCGTACCGCAGCGCGCGGCGACACACTCAACCCTCCGCCGCTTCCTCGACGTGGACGACACCGCGGTGCGTCAACCCGATCAGGCTGGGCGTGGCCTCCGCGCCGAACGTGTCGGCCTGGCTGCTCAGCAGCCCCTCTCCCACCAGGTACTCGCACGCCGCCCCCATGTCCCGGTCGTCCACACCGAGCGCCTCCCGCACCCGGTGCGCCTCCACGAGGGACGAGGTGCCGTTGGCGCGCTCGTACACCTCGCGCAGGACACGTCCGCGCAACGCCCTTCGCTCACTGACGCTCACCATGTCCCCGTCCTTCGTCGAGACGGTCGCGCCGTCCGGCGGCCTTCCGAGTCGCCTGTCCGTCGGGCCGCCGCACGCCGTACGGCGCTGTGCCTTCCAGGATGCTCCCCGACGACCCGGCACGCCAACACCGTCCGCGTGAGGCACCGGCGCGCCCCGCCGGCAGCCGCGGCTCACCGGCCGTGCCGCGGCCGTCGCACGGCGGTGCGGGCCGCCTCACCGACGAGGCGTCCGGGACGCCTCGTCGGTGGCCGCGCTGGACACGATCGAGACCGAGTGCGCCGCCCGCGGCAGGAAGGCCACCGTCATCGGCCTCGACAAGCGCGGTGCCGAGATGCACGACACGCTCGCCGGGCAACTCGCCGCCAGCCGCCGAAAACCGGCGCCCACCCCGGCGGATCACACACCCGGGGCGGGCCGGCCCGGCCACGCGCGGGCGTGGGTCATCCCGGACCACGGTCACCGGTGCCAGGATTCTCCGCAAAACCGCCCACTCGCTTCCAGAAGGTTCCGAACATGACAAACACGGCCGAACGGCTGACGGTCCTGGCACGGCAGATGCTGGACGGACCGTTCCCCCTGCGCCTGCGTGCCTGGGACGGCAGCGAGGCCGGTCCCGACCATGGCCCGGTCCTGGTCGTCCGCGACCGCCGCGCCCTGCACCGCCTGATGTGGAAGCCGGGAGAGCTGGGTCTGGCCCGAGCCTGGGTGGCCGGTGAGATCGACGTGGAGGGCGACCTCTACGAGGCGCTGAGCAGGCTCTCCCGCCACCTGTGGCACCGCGAGCGCCCGGGCGGGCGGCGCCCCGCCGCGTTCCGCGCGCTCGCCGCGCTCCGCGATCCCGGCAACCTGCGGGCCGCCGGCGAGGTCGTCGCGCTGGCCGGGCCCGCGGCGCCACCGGCGCCACCCCGGGAAGAGGTCCCCCACCGCCGCGGTCCCCTGCACAGCCTGCGGCGGGACAGAGCCGCGATCAGCCACCACTACGACGTCGGCAACGACTTCTACTCCCTGGTCCTCGGCCCCTCGATGGTCTACTCGTGTGCCTACTGGGAGCACCCGGAAGCCGGTCTGGAGGACGCCCAGCGGGCCAAACTCGACCTGGTCTGCCGCAAGCTCGGCCTCCGCCCCGGCCAACGACTGCTCGATGTCGGCTGCGGCTGGGGTTCGATGGTCCTGCACGCCGTCCGGCACCACGGAGTCGAAGCCGTGGGCGTCACGATCTCCGAGGAGCAGGCCGCCCTGGCCCGCAAGCGCATCGCCGACGCCGGCCTCACCGACCGGGCGGACATCCGCGTCCAGGACTACCGCGAGATCGAGGACGGGCCCTTCGACGCCATCTCCTCCGTCGGGATGGCCGAGCATGTCGGGACCGGGCAGTACCGCACGTACGCGGACGTGCTGCACCGACTCCTCAGGCCCGGTGGCCGCCTTCTCAACCACCAGATCGCCCGTCGCCCGATGAAGGACGAGGACGGCTACCGCGTCAACGAGTTCATCGACCGCTACGTCTTCCCGGACGGCGAACTGGCGACCGTCGGCACCACCACCACGCTGCTCGAGGAAGCCGGGTTCGAAGTCCGCGACGTCGAGGCACTGCGGGAGCACTACGGGCTCACCCTGCGTGCCTGGGTGGGCAATCTGCAGGAGCGGTGGGAGGAAGCCGTCACGCTCACCACCGCGGGTCGCGCCCGGGTCTGGCGCCTCTACATGGCCGCCTCAGCCCTCGCCTTCGAACAGAACCAGATCGGCGTCAACCAGATCCTCGCGGTCCGCACCCCCGCGAACGGAGTCTCGGGGATGCCGTCCACCCGCGACGAACTCCTGCGTCCCCGGGCTTCGGCCGATGACTCACCGGAGTCCGGTTCGCCCTCGCCCTGAGGACGAGGGCGAACCGGCAGGTGAACACGCTCGACGGCATCATCGTGAGTACGCGGACGCGGCCGCGCCAGCCGAGGGTGTCGCCCGTGAACGACCGTGCCCACGGGCACGCGTCGGGCACGGAACCCGGCGGGATCCTGTGCCCTGCGCGTGGGGTCGGCGCGGGGTCGGTGCCGCGCCGACGCCCGCGCGGCACCGGATTCGTGACTCGACGGCGGGCGGGAGCGGTCCGCCGTCATCGGGCGGGGAACGGGGTGCGGTCGGTGGTCGGCTGCTTCTGTCGGAGTCGGGTGTCGGGCGTGCTGCTCGGCGGCGGCGGTGGGTGCGTGCCGTCCAGATGGCCGCAAGGAGGAGGGCGATCGTCGCGAGGACCGGGGCCTGGCCGAGGTCGCTGAGCCAGGGGGTGAGGGCGTCCTGCCAGTGGGTTCCGATGGAGACGACCGGGTCGTCGGCCGCCTCGCCGCTCAACAGCCGGATTTCGTACCAGCCGTAGGCGTCCGTCCGGCACCATCCCGGGCGGACGCCTCCGTCCCCTGAGGAACGTCGGGTCAGCAGCAGCCCGGCGGGTCGGCGGGTCCCGCCGCGGTCGCCGCCTCCGTGGGGTCGCACGGGCACAGGCCGACGTGCCGGTCCTTGTCGCCGGTGACGGTGAAGTGGGCCGCGTAGCGGGGGGCGCCGAGCATGCCGGCGGTGTTGCCGTAGACGAGTGCCGGTTCGCCGGTGTGGAAGCGGTGGTGATCGTCCAGGTCGAAGGCATGCGGGTGCTCGATGATCGCCCCGTGGTAGGCGGCGACCGTACGGGCGTCGGGGCAGCCCGTACGGTCCAGGGCGCGACGGAAGTCCTCCGTGTACAGGGCGCCCACACCCCGGGTGCCGACTCCCTCAACCCGGTGGTGCCTTCCGGCGTCCGGCCGCTCCGCCAACGCGGCGCGGACCTCGGACAACGCCTCAGCGCGGCCGTCACCGACGCTCCTCATCGACGGGCGAGACCCGTTCGCCGCCCCGGACACGGCCACCAGCGCCTCCTGTCGCCTCTACCGCGGGACGGACGGCCGCCTCGACGGAGCACCCCCTGTTGACCGCCGATGACCGTCCCGACGGGGCGCGTCGCGCACGGTGCTCCAGGAGGCGGGGCTCAGGCGTCGTCTTCCTCGTCGTCGCCTTCGAGGAAGTCGCCCACCTCGTCGACGACCTCCGCCGCGACCAGGCCGCCCGCGACGCCGACCGCGAGTCCGGCGGCGCCGGCGGCGATGGCCGTGCCCACACCGGGGCCCGAGCGGTGGTCGCCGGGGCCGTCGTCCTTGTGGGCGTAGGGGGCGCCGTCGACGTACCCGCCGTAGCCACCGACCGCGGATCGGCGGTCGATCAGCTGACCGAGCCAGGAGTCGACTTCCAGGTCCCAGTCGGTGGTCGGCACCTGGGCGTGGCTGATGTCGAAGCGGTTGAGCGCGTCGTGGCCGGCGGAGGTGAGGCCGCTGTGCCCGCCGGCCTCCAGGACGACCTCCATGCCGTCGGGGCGGGCCAGGAAGGTGACCTCGACCTCGTCCACCTGGTGTGCGCGGCGCGGCGGCGGGGTCAGCTCGATCTCCTGGTAGAACGGGAGCTGTTGGCGGGTGCCGCCGACGTGGCCGTACTCCAGGTCGGCCGACCGGAAGCCGAAGCCGAGCCGGCCGAACGCGGTCAGGATCGCCTCCTGGGCGGGCAGCGGGCGGACCGTCAGCGGGTCCATGTCGCCCTTGTCCCTGGCGCCTGCGATCCCGAGTTCGGTGCGTACGCCGAGTACGACGCCGATGTCCTGACCGTGCACCTGGGTGAGCGGTGTCTCGTGGGGCAGGGTCACGCTGAAGGGGACGGTGCGCCGCTCCTCGCGGGCGAGGCGGAAGCCGCCGGCGACCGTGAACCTCTCGAAGGCGACCATGCCTTCCGACTCCCCCTGCTCGTGCTCCGCCTCCACGCGGGCGACGAGTTCGAGGGTGAGGTGCTCGATCT
The DNA here is from genome assembly GCF_014156695.1 of Streptomyces durbertensis. Taxonomy (GTDB): domain Bacteria; phylum Actinomycetota; class Actinomycetes; order Streptomycetales; family Streptomycetaceae; genus Streptomyces; species Streptomyces durbertensis. Next base: position 14,228 of record NZ_WMLF01000103.1, read on the forward strand.
CGAAGTCGGCGCCGCCGCCGGTGAGATGGATCTCGCCGGAGAGGGTGTCGCCGGGGCGGGCCGCTTCGGGCTGGAGGACCGTGTCCACCGAGGGGCCGCCGATACCGATCGATCCGAGCAGTCGCCTGAGCACCATCGTGGTGTTCACTCCTTCGTCGAGACGGGTTGCTCCCCGGGCGGGATGGGACGGGAC
>NZ_WMLF01000104.1 GCF_014156695.1 Streptomyces durbertensis
GTACGGCACAACGTGCTGACCGACGCCGACGCGCGCGACGCGTACGTCCGGGGTGTGTTGCTGCTCAAGCGTGAGGACTCCGGCTTCACCACGGACCAGTTCGGCGTACCGGGCACCCCGCGGCCGGTCCGCACCTACGACCTGTTCGTGATCTGGCACTGCCTGGCGATGCGGACGGCGATCCCGCCGGGCGGTGAGTGGTGGGTGCGCAACGCCGCGCACAGCGGACCGGTGTTCCTGCCGTGGCACCGGCTGATGCTCGCCGTGCTGGAGTTCCAGCTCCAACGTGTGCTGGAGGACGAGGACTTCGGCATCCCGTACTGGGACTGGTCGGTGGACGGATCGCTGCCGGCGCCCGGCGACGCGCCGCTGTGGCGCGCCGACGGCATGGGCGGTCAGGGAGACCCGGTCGCCGACGGCCCGTTCGCATTCGACGACCAGGACCCGGACGCGTTCCGGGTGTTGGTGGAGACGGACATGTTCGTCAACCTGCGCCAGACCGACCGGGGGCTGCGACGGGCCTTCGGCCGGGAGGCGGCGACGCTGCCGAACGCCGTGGACGTGGGCGAGGCGTTCAACACGCAGCCGCGTCCCTTCGGCGATCCGGACCTCGCGCGGTACGACTCCCGGCCGTGGTTGGCGGGTTCACCAGGCTTCCGCAGCCGTCTGGAGGGGTACAGCGGACCGGGTCTGCACAACCAGGTGCACCGCTGGGTCGGCGCCGACATGACACTCGCGTCCTCGCCCAACGACCCGGTGTTCTACCTGCACCACGCCAACGTGGACCGGCTCTGGGAGGCGTGGATGAACCGCAACGGCCGGGTGTACGAACCGGCGGCGAGCGAGCCCGAGACCATGCTCGGGGGGCGGATCGACGACGCCCTGATGTCCCCGTTCGGGCTGCGGGCGCGGCCCCGCGACCTACTCGACCTGAGCGCTCTCCACACCTACGACACGGTGCCGTGAGCGGCCGGGCGCGAGAAGCCGATCACGACCGTCACCGTCAGCACTTCACCAAGAAGATCACTCGAAAGGATGAGGAAGGGCGTCGGGTACCTGGCGGGGGCCCGCTACTCCGCAGGCGATATCACACAGGCGTGATATATCATCCCTCTGAACGAAGAGGATCAGTTCCGGCGCATCCGTATCGTGGAGCACGAGATTCCCCGCGCACAGGAACTCATCGCCCAGTACCAGGCGGGCCTGGCTCACCAGCACGAGAAGATCGCTGATCTTCGCTACGAACTGGGCCGCCTGGACGAGCGCACGGGAGACAGCTCATGACCGTCGCGACGAGTGAGAAGCAGGCTCAGGATGCCCGGCTTCGGGAACGACTGGAGTCTGAGGCGCCGGACAGGGCGCGCGACTTCGTCAACGACGACCACCAGTTCGCCATTCGGCGGTGGCGCGAGATCGCGGCCAAGGAAACCTCTCCCGCCGCGCGTCGGATCATGGACGCCTACGTGGCCGCTCTGGAGAGCATCGACGTTCACGCCCTGGGGCGAGCGGAGTGAGACACGAGCTTGATATCAACCTTGCCGAGCTGCGGAGGAGCCATGGCGTGACACAGGTCGATCAGGCCCGACGCATGGGAGTCACGCAGTCCCGGGTGTCGGCCATCGAAACCGCCGCGCCGGGGAGCCTCCGACTCTCCACCCTCGGTTCGTACCTCGACGCCTTGGGTGTGCGGGCTGAGCTGCTGGTTCGGCCCGCCGACGTCGAGCGGCAGCACGCCTGATCCCCAGCCGAGCCGCCGCCCCCGCCGGGCGGGCGGGTCAGCCGAGGTCGCCGCGGAGGCGTTTGGCGCGGAGGACGAGTTCGAGTTGGAAGCGGTGGTCGGGGTCGTCGATGCCGTCGCCCCACAGTTCGCGGATCTGGCGGAGGCGGTAGCGGACGGTCTGCGGGTGGACGCCGAGGCGGGTGGCGATCTCGGGGGCGCCGCCCCGGGTCTCCAGCCAGGCGAGCAGGGTCTCGGCGAGCCGGCGACCGTGGGCGGTGCCGCAGTCGTTGAGGGGTGCGAGCAGGCGGCGGCCGAGATCGTCGATGAGTTCGCGGGGCGGGAGGAGGACCAGCGCCTCGGTGTGCTCGGTGCAGTCGACGAGGCCGCCGCCGGGCAGCAGGCCGTCCTCGACGAGGGAGACGGCCTGCTGGGCCCAGCGCAGTGACTTGGCGGCCTGTTCGAGGGGTACGGGCGGGCCGACGGCGCCGTTCCAGCCGGACACCGCGCGGCGCAGCAGTTCGGCGCGGCCGGCCGCGTCCGGGTCGGGTACGACGAGGATCGGCCGCTCGCTCTCCATGTCGAGCAGGACGTCGGGGCCGACGGCCGGGGGCACGGCCTCGCGGGCCGGGCGGAGCAGTACGGCGACGGCGACCGTCTCCGGTAGGGCCCAGCCGATCCGGGCGGCGCGTTCGGCGACGGCGGCCGGGGAGGGCGGTTCCTCGTCGTGTTCGGCGAGGAGCAGGTCGAGCAGTCCGCGCTGGAGGCGCAGCCGCTCGCCGGCGCGGCGGGCGGCGGCCTCGGCGTAGCCGCGTACGGACTCGGCGACCAGGCCGTCCAGGTACTGGAAGCCGGACTCGGCGAGTTCGTACATGGCGGGTGCGGGGATCTGGACCTCCTGGCCGATCTCGGCGAGGCGGCGCCAGGCGAGGCGGACGCCGAGCCGGTAGATCGCCTGGAGGGAGTCCAGGCTGCGGCCTTCCAGAAGTTCCCCGCGACCGAACTCCTGGAACACCGGCGGGTGCACATGGGGGTGGCCCAGTCCGGTGGCGAGGTGCTCGACGAAGTGCTCGAGGGCGCGGCGGATGCCGATGAGGGAGAGCGGCACGCCGTTGCTGTCGAGGATGACGGGCAGGCCCGGGTACTCCTGGCGGATCTCGCGCAGGATGTCCTGGGCGAGCACCGGGATCTCGCCCCGGGCCAGCTCGGTGAAGCGCCGTACCTGCGCGTCGGGCACCGCGCGCCAGGCGGAGCCGACCTCCGTCTCCATGGTCACTCCTCGGCGGGCGCCGCCGCGTCGGAGGAGCGGGCCTCCTCGGGCGAGTGCTCGGGGAAGTACACCAGCGGGACGTTGGGCTGCTCGGGTGTCGCGCTCAGCAGCGAGACGACGCCGACGGCGGCCCCGACGGCAAGAATGGCCGCTGCGACGCAGGTCAGAGCGGCTGCGAGGAGTCTGTGCATGGCGCGGCGGACCTCTCATTGGGATGTGGTTCCAGTATCCCGGTCACCAGCGGTCGCCCCCGACACCAGTTCGTCTGCTGAGTTTGGAAGGGCATTGACGTGCTGTCAAGGGTTCGCTTACGGTCACCGGCCACGGCAGGCTTACTCGCCGCCTTCACTTCTCGAAGTCAGCTCGAAGACATCGCGACGAAGATCTCGACGACATCCTCGAACGCGCACCTTCATCCTCTGGGAGCACCCGCCATGCGCCGTTCCGCCTCACCCTTGTCGCTGGTTCTGTTGGGAATCGGCGTGTTTCTGCTGGTCCTGGGCCCGATGCTGGCCTGGTACGTGGAGCCGCGCGCCAAGCGCACTCCGATCGACGTGGACCAGACCACGGTCTTCAACGGGACCGGAAAGTACTTCGACCAGTCGGCCGTCACGACCCGCGACAACGAGCCGCTGACCGTCACCCGCCGGGTGATGGGCAACGTGGCCGAGAGCGAGCGCCACGACGTCGCGGTCTGGGACGTGTCGACGACGATCGACACGAAGACCACCCTCAAGCGCAAGGATCCGCGCAAGTCGCTCCAGTGGACGACCGAGCGCTGGGTGTCGGACCGGGAGACCAACCGGCCGGTGCACTGCTGCGGGGAGACGCCGAAGAAGATCCAGGGCGAGGCGTACCTGAAGTTCCCGTTCGGCGTCGAGAAGCGGGACTACCGCTGGTGGGACTCCACTCTCGGTGACGCGGTGACCGTGAAGTACCGCGACAAGGTCAAGATCAAGGGCTACGAGGGCCTGCGCTTCACCGCGAAGGTCGAGCCGACCCGCACCGGCAGCCGGCAGGTGCCGGGGCTGCTCGTCGGCATGCCGGAGCGGCCGCAGGTGATGGCCGAGGAGTGGTACGAGAACCAGGGCATCGAGCTGGTCGTCGACCAGGCCACGGGCCGCATCCTGCGGGCGGCGATCGGCCCGAAGCTGACGCTGCGCGCGCCGGGCGGCGAGAAGGACGCCGTGACGCTGCTGGAGAGCGAGCGGATCGTCTTCGACGACAAGACGCAGCAGGCCCAGGTCGAGCAGGCGTCGGCGGACAGCAGGAAGCTCCGCACGGTCGGCACGACCGCCCCGGTGGCCTCGGGTGCGGCCGGGGTCGCGCTGGCGCTGGTCGGCGGCGTGCTGGTGGCGCGCGGACGCCGCGAGGAGTGAGCCCGGGGCCGACGGCCCCACGAACACCGACGCGGTCGGCGGGACCACACACCCAGAGGGGGTTCCGCCGCCCCGCGTCGGCACGCCCGCAGGCAGGGCGATGCGCCCGCGCCGGCGCCCCCTCGTCGGCGGCGCGCCCGCGCCCCGGTCCGCCGAGACGTCACCGCGAGATCGGCGAGACCCAATCGAGACATCGTGTCGTAACACTGGACCTCACGCTTACTGACCAGTAGAAAGCTGGTAGGAGCGCGCTGTCAGGCACGACTTCAGGCCAGATTCCCTGCTCCGGATGACAAGTACCGGACCCCGCGAAACCGGAAATTGTCATCCAGGTGAGTAGCCGCCGACCATCGGGCCGCGAAAACTGAGCACACTCGATCGCCAGCTGCCCCCCGGCGGTCATCCAGTTCGTACACACCGAGCACCACCCCCGAAGGGCCGCCGACGCCGGCACGGCGCCGAGCCCCTCCCCCCTCGCATCCGTACACCGAACCGAGCCGTACCCAGCCACCCCCGCATCCCCAGCCATCCGCAACCCGAGACGAGTTGGAGCGCCCATGCCCCAGCACGTGCCGCCGGTCGCCCCCTCCGTCACGTCCCTCGTTACGCGTCAGACGACGGAGGCGGCCACCGCAGCGCCCGCCGTCCAAGCGCCCCCCACTCCGCGCAGGATCGTCTTCCTCGCCCGCCGGGATCTCGACAACCCGGCGGCCGGCGGATCCGAGCTGCTGATCGACCGCATCGCCCAGGGTCTGGTGGCCCACGGCCACCAGGTGACCCTGGTGTGCGGCGGCCCCGCCGCCTACCGCGACTACCGCGTGGTCTCGGCCGGCGGCGACGCCGACCACTTCCTGCGCGCCAAGCGCGCCATAGGCCGCCAGGTCGGCGACTGCGACCTCCTGGTGGAGGTGTCCAACGGGCTGCCCTACCTGGCCCCGCTGTGGCACCGCGGCCCCACGATGTGCCTGGTCAACCACGTGCACACCGAGCTGTGGGGGATGCGCTACCCGGCGCCCGCCGCCCGGCTCGGCCGCAAGCTCGAACACTGGGCGCTGGCCGGCACCCACAAGGACAACCTGCTGGTCGCCGTCTCCGGTTCCACCGCCGGGGCGCTGCGCGACCTGGGCGTGCCCGGTGAGCGCATCCGCATCGTGCACAACGGTGTCGAGCGGCCGGCCGCGCTGCTGCCGAAGTCGCCGGAGCCGCTTTTTGTCGCCGTCGGACGCCTCGTCGAGTACAAGCGTGTGGACCTGCTGCTGCGGCTGTGGGAGCGGGTGCGGCCGGTCACCGGCGGCCGGCTGGTCATCGTCGGCGACGGGCCCGAGCGCGCGCGCCTGGAGGCGGCGGCCGGTCCGGACGTCACCTTCACCGGGCACGTCTCGGAGGCCGAGAAGCACCGGCTGCTGTGCGAGGCGTGGCTGCTGCTGCACCCGTCGGCGATGGAGGGCTGGGGCCTGGTGGTGATGGAGGCCGCCGCGCGCGGCACCCCCGCCGTCGGCTTTGACATCCCCGGACTGCGGGACTCCATCGTGGACGGCTCCACCGGGCTGCTGGCCCGCGGCGAGAGTTCCTTCGCCGCCGCGTGGTGCTCGCTGGCGCTGTCCAACCAGCGGCGTGAGCTGATGGGTTCGGCCGCCGCGCGGCGCGCCGAGTCCTTCGGCTGGGAGCACACCGTCCAGGCCTTCCGTTCGGTGGCGGCCGAGGCGTACCGGCGGGCGACCGCCGGACGCGGCGTACCGTCCGTGGGCTCCCGCCCGGCGCGCCGCCCGGCCGGGCGGTGAGGAGCCGCACGTGAAAGACCCGTCCATCCGCAGGTCGTTGACGCTGTTCCGGGCGTTCATGAACGAGCAGTCGGATCCCGAGCACTGCTACGGGCTGCTCGCCCGGGACGCCGTGTCGCAGGTCGAACGGTACGAGCCGCTGGACGGCCGGACCGTGCTCGACATCGGCGGCGGCTCCGGCCACTTCACCGAGGAGTTCCGGCGGCGCGGCGCGCGCTGCTACCTCTTCGAGCCCGACCCCGCCGAACTCGGCGCGCACGGCCGCCGCACCCCCGGCGCCGTGCTGGCCGACGGCTACCTGCTGCCGGTCGCGGACGGCACGGCCGACGTGTGCTTCTCCTCCAACGTCCTGGAGCACGTCGCCGACCCGCAGACCTTCATCAGCGAGATGGTCCGGGTCACCCGCCCCGGCGGGCTGATCTACCTCTCCTTCACCAACTGGTACTCCCCCTGGGGCGGCCACGAGACCGCGCCCTGGCACTACCTGGGCGCCGCCCGGGCCCGTGCCCGCTACGAGCGGAAGCACGGCCGGCCGGCCAAACACACCCTCGGCGAGAACCTGTTCGCCGTTCACGTAGGCCCCACCTTGCGTCATGTCCGGGCGCGTGACGACGTGCAGGTCGTCACCGCCCGCTCCCGCTACTGGCCCTTCCTGGCCGGTGCGATTACCCGTGTCCCGGGCGTGCGCGAGATCGCCACCTGGAACCTCCTCCTCATTCTTCGGCGGTGTCCCCATGTCGACGAGCACTGATGCCACGCTCCACCTCACGCCCGACGGGCGTGGGCGGAGCCCGGAAGACCCGGGCGGCCCGGGATCGCCGGACGAGCGGCCGCGCTCCAGGCGATGGCTGCTCGGTTTCTTTGCCGTCGTCCTGCTCGGCTTTGTCATCGCCGCTCCGGGGCTGATGACCTTCGAGACGAAGCTGGGGGTCGCGCTCGACCCCTGGAAGTTCCTCGGGGAGTTGGGCGACCTCTGGTCGGACGAGGCCGGCTTCGGCGGCATCACCAACCAGTACATCGGCTACCTCTTCCCGATGCTCCCCTTCTACCTGGTCACCGACCTGCTCCAGATACCGGTGTGGCTGGCCGAGCGGCTGTGGCTCGCGCTGGTGGTGACCACCGCGTTCTGGGGCGCGCTGCGGCTGGCCGAGCGGCTGCGGATCGGCTCCTCGTCGACCCGGCTGCTGGGCGCGGCGGCGTACGCGCTGTGGCCGACGTTCACCATCATCGTCGGCTCCACCTCGGCCGGCGCGCTGCCCGGCGCGGTGCTGCCGTGGGTGCTGCTGCCGCTCACGTCCGAGAAGCTCAGCGCCCGCGCCGCGGCGACGACCTCGGCGCTCATCATCCCGTTCATGGGCGGGGTGAACGCGGCCTCCACCCTGGCCGCGCTGCTGCCCGTCGGCCTCTACCTGCTGAGCCGCCCCGGTGAGCGCCGCTGGAAGCTGCTCGCCTGGTGGGTGCCCGGCGTGGTCCTGGCGACGATGTGGTGGGTGATCCCGCTGCTGCTGCTCGGCGCCTACGGCGTGGACTTCATGCCGTACGTGGAGCAGGCGTGGAACACCACCAGCACGATGTCGGCGGCGGAGATGCTGCGCGGCGCGGGCAACTGGGTCGCCTACCTGAACTTCGGCGACGCCTGGCTGCCGGCCGGCTGGCTGCTCGCGACCAGCGTGCTCGCGATCCTCGGCACCTCGCTGGCCGCCGCGTTCGGCCTGGCCGGCCTCGCCCGCCGGGACATGCCCGAGCGCCGCTGGCTGGTGCTGACCGTCGTCACCGTCAGCGTCATCATGCTGGCCGGCTACGCCGGCGCGCTGGGCGGCCCGTTCGCCGGCGAGGTCCAGAGCTGGCTGGACGGCGCGCTCAAGCCGTTCCGCAACATCTACAAGTTCCAGCCCGGTCTGGCGCTCGCGCTGGCGCTCGGTCTGGCGCACGTGGTGAACGTGGTCGCGCGTCGCGGCGCCGAGCGCCGCGGCCGGGCCGCCGGCCGGGTGCCGGGCCGCCGGCTCGTGCCGGTGCTGGCCGCCGCGCTGGTGCTGCCCGCGATGGCGCTGCCGTACGCCAACGGCGACGTGCTCCAGCCGGGCGGGTTCAAGGACCTGCCCAGGCACTGGAAGGACACCGCCGACTGGCTCGCCGACAACTCCCCGAAGACCCGCGCGCTGGTCGTCCCGGCCACCGCGCACGGCGTCTACACCTGGGGCTCGCCGATCGACCAGCCGCTGCACGTGCTCGCCAAGTCCCCCTGGGCGCAGCGCGACTACGTGCCGTTCGGCCCGGCCGGTGAGCGCCGCGCGATGGACGCCGTCGAGCAGGCGCTGATGGCCGGCGGCGCGGTGCCGGGCCTGGCCGACTTCCTCGGCCGCGCCGGAGTGCACAACGTCGTCGTGCGCAACGACCTCGACCCCGACCAGGTCGGCTACGTGCCGCCGCAGACCGTCAAGCGGGCGCTGGAGTCCTCCGGCTACCGCCTGGTGAAGGCGTACGGGCCGCTGACGACCGGGGGCCGCATCCCCGAGGGCACGCCGATCAACATCCAGGGCTTCTACCCGCGCCAGCGCGCGGTGGAGATCTACGAGCCCGTCGACGCGCCGCGCCCGCCGCGCGTCGCCGCCCTGCCCGTCGCCGACACCGCGCGGGTCAGCGGCGGCCCCGAGTCACTGCTGCGGCTCTCCGCGGACCCGGAGTTCCGGGACCGGCCGGTGGTGCTGACCGGTGACGAGCACCCGGGCCTGAAGTCGCCGTCGCTGCACGTCCAGGCGGACGGGCTGCGCCGCAACGACACCCGGTTCGGCCTGGTGAACAACAACACCTCCTACACCTACACCAAGGACGAGAAGAACCACCCGAACAGCCTCCAGGACGCCGGCAAGGCGCCGAAGCAGATCCTGCCCAGCGCCGACGTGAAGCACCAGACGGTCGCCGAGTTCGACGGCGCGAAGTCGGTGAGCGCCTCCAGCAGCGGCAGCTGGCTGTTCCACCTGCCGCAGTTCGACCCGGTGCACGCCTTCGACGGCGACCCGAGCACCGGCTGGGCCGAGGCCAACGTCGACGGCGGCGTGGGCGAGTGGATCCGCATCGACTTCGACGAGCCGACCCGGGTGCCCTCCACCATCCGTCTGACGCCGCTCAAGCCGGACGGCATCCGTCCCGACGTCACCTCCGTCGAGGTGACGACGGACAAGGGCACCGTCGAGAGCGTGCTGAAGACCAACGGCGAACCGCAGAAGGTCAAGGCCCCGCGCGGACTCGCCAAGTGGCTGAAGGTCACCATCACCGGCGTGCAGGAGCACCGGGCCGGGCTGACCGGCGCCGGCTTCGCCGAGATCTCCGTGCCGGGCGTCCAGGTCAGCCGGATGCTGGTCCTGCCGAAGGACGCGCCGCGCGGCGCCACCGAGAGCGAGATCGTCTCCCTGCACCGGGCCACCGACCAGGGCGGCCTCAACCCGGCCGGCGCCGAGAACGGCATGCACCGGATGATCCAGGTCGCGCGCGGCGGCGAGTACACCTTCAAGGCGACCGCCACCGCCGTGCCCGGCCGCGCCTTCGACGAACTGCTGGACGAGGTGGCGCCCGGGAACCGCGACCGGGTCCGGGCCAGTGCCGACTCGGTGAGCCCCACCGGCGTCTCGCTCAGCGCCCGCAACCTGGTGGACGGCGACCTCACCACCGCCTGGATCGCCGGCGACAAGGCCGTCATCCGGCTCTCCTGGCCCGAGCCGCGCGAGGTCGACTCAGTGGTGCTGTCCGCCGCCGGCGGCGTCTCGGCCCGCCCGACCGAGGTGCGCATCACCTCGCCGGACGGCGCGGTGACCACCGCAGTCGACAAGAACGGCTGGGCGCGGTTCAGCGCGATGACCACCGACCAGTTGGAGATCGAGATCACCGACACCGCGCCGGTCACCCTGCACAACCCCGTCGCCGGCGACAAGCTCCAGCTGCCCGTCGGCCTCAACGAGGTGTACCTGCCGGCGCTGGCGGACCTGCGGGTGACCGCGCCGCCCGCCTCGGCGAAGTTCCGGCTGCGCTGCGGCGAGGGCCCGGCCGTCGCCATCGGCGACACGCTGCACGCCACCAAGGTCTCGGGCACCATCCGCGACCTGAAGGAGCGCCGCCCGGTCGACGTCGAGCTGTGCGCCGGCGACGAGCGGGACGGCACGGTGGAGTTGAGGCCCGGCACGCACGAGATCCGCACGGCGGGCAGCGGCCCGCTGGCGATCACCGACCTCACCCTCACCGCCGGCGACACCGCGCTGCGCGGCGCGGCCTCCCGCTCGGTCGACGCCGGTGACTGGGCCGGCGCCGACCGCCGGATCGAGGTCGGCTCCGGCGAGGCCTCCTACCTGCGGACGCACATGGCGTTCAACAAGGGCTGGACCGCCAAGCTGGACGGCGAGAAGCTGACCGCGCTGCGGCTGGACGGCTGGCAGCAGGGCTTCCTCGTCCCGGCCGGCGCCGGTGGCGTCGTCACCCTGGAGTACACCCCGGCGGCGTACTACACCGGCGGTCTGATCGCCGCCCTCGCCGGACTGCTGCTGCTGATCGGCCTGGCGTTCGTCCGCCGGAGCGCGGGCGCGCCGCTCGGCGCGCAGCCCGCCCCGCCGGCCCCCTCGTGGGTCCTGGGCGGTGTGGTCCTCACGCTGGCCCTGGCGGTCGTGTCCGGCCCGTACGCGCTGGTCGTCCCGGCGCTCGCGGCCCTCGCCTGGTGGCGGCCGAAGCTGCTGCCGCCGCTGGCGCTGGTCGCGATGGCCGGTGCGGGTGTGGTGGCCGCGACGGGCGCGGGCGAGGGATTCCTCTCCGGCGGCGGCGCGTTCAGCTGGCCGGCGCAGGCCCTCGCGCTGCTCGCCCTGGCGGCGGCTCTGGTCAGCGTCCCGACGGGACGTCAGACTGGGGAGGACGTCGGCGGCGGCGACCCGGTCGCCGACGGCAGGCCGGCGGCGGCCGTACCGCCGAGGCCGCGCTCGGCCGAGGCACAGACCGTGCGGCAGCCGGCGGTGGTCCCGGCCGGTGCGGCACCCGCCCCGGCCCAGGCTCCGAACCAGGCCCAGGCTCCGGCGAACCATGCCCAGGCTCCCGCTGACGCGTCCGACGCGCCCAGCACGGCGGCTCCGCTCTCCAAGGAGGCCGGAGCGGCCCAACCCCCCGGGGAGGAACCCACTCGATGACCCCACAGCGGATCCCGTTCCCGGTCGTGGACGAGATCTCCCGCCACACCGTCGTCGACGGTGAGCCGGAGAACGTCCACATGGAACTCCACCTGCCGGGCCGGCTCGACCCCACACGGCTGCGCAAGGCCGTGCGGGAGGCGCTGCTGCGCCACCCGAGAGTGCTGGTCCGGCAGGCGCCGGGACGCTGGTGGCACCGCTCGTACGAGTGGGAGCTGACCGACGAACCCGACGTCGATCCGGTCTCCTGGCCCGGCGGCACGCTCGCCGAGGCCAGGGAGCGGGCCGTGACCGGGATCCCCCCGCTGACCGTCTCGCCGCCGATCCGGTTCGAGGTCGTCGAACCGCCGGCGGCGGACGGCGGCGGCTCGGTGATCGTGGTGTGCCTGAACCACACCGCGCTGGACGGCCCCGCCTGCCTGCGGGTGCTGGCCACCGCCGCCGAGCTGTACAGCGGCGTCGACAACTCGCCGGCCGTCGCACCGCCCCGCGCGGAGCGACCGGCCGGCGAGCCGGTGCCACCGGCCCGCTCCACATGGGCCCGGCCCGCCCGGATCGCCGCCGACCGCCGGGAGTCGGGCCGCCGCCCGGCGCCCGGCAACGGGGTGCTGGTCACCGAACTGCCGCTGCCGGCCCGCCCGCGCGGCGTGCCGTACACGGTGAACGACCAGCTGCTGGTGGCCACCTTCCTGACGGTCGTGCGCTGGAACCGGGAGCACGGGCAGCGCGCCCACCCGGTGCGGATCACGATGCCCGTCGACGACCGGCCCCGCACCGCCGACATGCCGATGGGCAACGGCACCCGGCTGGTGGAGGTCACCTTCGGCGACGAGGAGCGCACCCCGGACGACATCCCGGCCCTGCTGCGCGCCACCGCCGCCAGGACCCGCGACCTGAAGACCCGCAGCCGTTCCCAACTCGGCCTGGGCGCCGGTCTGTTGACCACTCCCGTGGTGCCCGTCGGGATACGGGCGGCGGCCACCCGCGCGCTGCGGGTCGCGGCCGCACCCTGGGCGTCCACCACGCTGCTCTCCAACCTCGGCCGGATCTCCTACCCCCTGGACTTCGGCGACGCCGGACGCCCCACCGCCGTGTGGGTCTCCGCACCCGCCCGGATGCCGCGCGGACTGGCCCTCACCACCGTCTCCACCGGCGGGAAGCTGCAACTCGTGGTCCGCTGGTCGCGCGAACTGCTCGACGACGCGGCGGGCAACCGGTTCGGCGAGGTCTTCGCCGAGTCGCTGGCCGCCACCGCACACCGCGATCCGGAGGTCGCCCCATGACCGCCCGCACCGAACCGACCACCGGATCGACCGGGTCCACCGGGTCCACCGGGGACAGCCTGCAGCGGCTGTACGAGGACCCGGCGACGCCCGTCGCCTCCGGGCCCGACCGGTCCCGCCGGCAGGCCCGCATCCTCGCCGCCGCGCTCGCCGACCGGACCGAGCCCGGCGTGGTCCTCGACATCGGCTGCGGCGACGGCAGCGCCGCCGCCACCGCCGCGCCGATGCTGCGCCCCCACCGGCTGGTCGGCGTCGACTGGTCGCAGGACGCGCTGCGCCGGGCGAGCCGCCACCTGACCGCCGTGCGCGGCGGACTCACCGACCCCGGGCTGCCGTTCGCCACCGGTTCGGCCGACGCGGCCCTGTTCAGCGAGGTCATCGAGCACCTGGTCGACCCGGACGCCGCGCTCGACGAACTGCGGCGGGTGCTGCGGCCCGGCGGCCACCTGCTGCTGTCCACGCCGAACCTCGCCGCCTGGTACAACCGCGGGCTGCTGCTCGCCGGTGTGCAGCCGGTGTTCTCCGAGGTGTCGATGCGCGGCATCCACGGCCGGCCCGGCTCCCAGGTCGTCGGCCATCTGCGGCTGTACACGGCCCGGGCGCTGCGCTCGATGCTGCCCGCCGCCGGCTTCGACGTCGTGAAGATCACCGGGGCGCCCTACCACGACGTGCCCAGACCGCTGCGCCCGCTGGACCGGCTCGCCTGCCACGCTCCCTCGCTCGCCTCGATCCTGCTGGTGCACGCCAGGCGACGGGAGGGCGACTAGCGGTGTGGTGGGGTGTGGTCGCGGCACTGCTGGCCAACCTGCTCTTCAGCATCGGCTTTGTGGTGGAGAAGCGGGCGCTGTCCGGGCTGCCGCCGCTGTCGGCCGCCCGTCCCACACAGGTGGTGTGGCACCTGCTGCGCAGCCCGTTGTGGATCGTCGGCGCCGGCGCGCTCGGCCTCGGCTTCGTCGCCCAGCTCGCCGTCTACCGGACGCTGCCGCTGATCGCCGCGCAGGGGCTTTTTGTCACCGGCCTGGTGATGCTGCTGTTGCTGTCGTCGCTCTTCCTCGGCGAGGAGTCCACCGGCGGCGAGCGCCGGTCGATGGTGCTGATCCTGCTCGCCCTGGTCATGATCGTCGTGTCGCTGCGCGGCGAGGAGGAGCCGATCAGCCGGCACGCGCCGACGGTGCCGCTGCTGCTGGTGTGCGTTCCGGCGATCCTCGCCGGGCTGGCGCTGTTCGCCACCGCCGAGCGGCGGTCGCGGCGCCGCCACCGGCTGCCGACCAGCGGCGTCCCCTACGGCGTGGCCGTCGGCTTCCTGTACGGCGTCAGCTCGCTGGCGATCAAGGGCGTGGCCGGGCACCTCGACACCGGCGACCTCGGCGGCAGCGCGCTGGCCGTGCTGACCTCCCCCTACCCGTACCTGCTGCTGGTCACCGGCTCGTCCGGGCTGGTCCTGTCGCAGACCGCGCTGCAACGCTGCCGCGCCTCGCTGATCGTCCCGGTGTGCACCACCGTCACGTTCCTGTTCACCGTCGCCGCCGGCACGCTGGTGTTCGCCGAACCGCTGCCCGACGATCCGCTGCGGCTGGCACTGCGGCTCGGCGGCTCGGCGCTCGCGGTGACCGTGCTGCTCGCACTGCCCCGCCACGAGCCGGGCGCCGAGGACCCCGGGCCGGAAGAGCCGCACCCCGCGCGGCCGCCCGCGGAGGAGTCGCGCGCCGAGGAGCCGCACGCGGCCCGGGCGGCCGCCGGCGACCCGGTGGCGTCCCGGCCGCCGTCCGTGGACCGGCCGCCCCTCCCCCGCCCGACG